>NZ_JBFRVX010000153.1:0-325 GCF_041475345.1 Vibrio sp. 10N.222.48.A3
ACGACCAATACGGTGAACATAATCATCTGCTGGGAATGGGATGTCGTAGTTTACTACGCGGCTTAGATTATCGATATCGATACCACGAGCAGCAACACCTGTCGCAACTAGATACTTTAGACGACCTTTTTTGAAATCAGCCAGAATCTTTTCACGAATCGCTTGGCTACGTCCACTGTGGAAAGCTTCAGCTTCGATACCACGCTTTTCAAGTTGGGCAACTAGCTTAGCCGCGCCGTGCTTAGTCTCGATAAAGATAAGCGCTTGGTCCCATTCACCGTCATTGATCATGTGGCTTAAAAGTGCAGACTTACGGTCTTTATCT
>NZ_JBFRVX010000154.1:0-377 GCF_041475345.1 Vibrio sp. 10N.222.48.A3
TAACTATTTATCCAAATTTATCTGCAAATGAATAAACAATTTATTACGTCTGAAAAATATACCTTTGCAGTCATCTCTTAAGGCGCGACCCAGAACAACGATAACAATACAAATATAACTAGTTGGAGTTTCCACTCAAATATCCTTTGAAACTATAATAATGACTAAAATAAATGTGACGACTGTAGTCATCTTGATAAAATGCTTAAAACCCATCAATTAAACAATTAATTTATGATTTAATTTATTCCCCTCGGTTTTTTGCGCAACTCAATGGAAATAAGTCAGCAACCTATGATCTGAGCAACTACCTTCACTCTCCTTCTTAGCCTCATGGATTGATGAAGAGACGATAAGCAGGTGGGCGCAAAGCAAAC
>NZ_JBFRVX010000154.1:1105-5184 GCF_041475345.1 Vibrio sp. 10N.222.48.A3
ACAGAATAAGCGCGGGAGACCACGTCGGTTTAGTGATTTAGCTCTCACGACAGCGCTCATGGTGAAACGCGGCCACTGAGAGCGCTACAAGGATTTATCGACTCGATATTTAGACTTGCCCATGTTCCATTAAGTTGTCCGCATTACACTTGCATCAGTCGTAGAACAAAGCAAGTTGAGGTCTCATTTAAGACTAAAACGAGAGGAGCAATACAGTACCTAGCCATTGATGCTACTGGCCTTAAGGTTTATGGCGAAGTTCTTCCGAACTTACTGAAACAAACACGTCAAAGCACCCTTGAGGTATCTGGTGATGGCGCTTACGACACGAGATCGTGTCACGCTGCTATTAAGATTAAGCGAGCCGTTGCGCTTATTCCCCCCAAGAGAAGGGGCAGCCTTCTGGGAGCGTGGCCATCCTAGAAATCTCGCAATGGGCAGCTAGAAGTTATACGGCTCAAATAAATATTGGAAAGAGCGGTATGGTTACCACAAAGCCTATCAACAACTCAAAATCAAAAAACGGATAATTATTAATTATTAATTACCCTTCAACCTCTTGCGATAGCTGACAGGAAGAAGCATAAAGACGTCAGGTTAATAATCGCCCCAATAATGATGAAAACATCTCAGCGCATTCAAGCCGACCGCATTGTAATAATTGAAGGAACTAAAAAGATGTCACTACGTTACGTCATATTGACGTATTTAAATGAAAAACCCCACTCAGGTTACAGCGTCACCAAAGAAATCAACCAATCCCATTATTGGAGCGCCGTCCTACAGCATACTTATCGAGAGATTAAGGTATTGCACAAAGAAAGATGGATAGAAGCGCATGCGAACTGTGCTTCAAAAGGCAACGCTTTCACTATCACCGAACTTGGTAAACAAGCGCTAATTAACTGGCTATCGACACCGGTGGCCACCTGTCAGCATAGAGATTCGTTTTGTATAAAATTGATGAATCATTCTCTCGCACCAACAGAATTAAGCCGTGAGATAGACCTCAGCATCAAAACCACCCTCACGGTCTGTCAATATTACGAACGAACCTTGAAACAACCGCAATTAAACGCTCGTCAAACCCTTATCCTCAAAAAGCGACTCGCAGAAGTTCAATTGAATTTGGATTGGTTCCAAGACATCCAGAAGACCTTGTTTTGAAAACGTCCACTCAAAGCAAAGTCGTTAAAAAAGAAATTGACCACATCGCCAAATACATTACACCTCAAGAAGATGAGGCCCCGTCAAGCACGCACCCAGAATGAACTTGAAGAGAACGACATCAGCCAAAATATTAAAATAGTGGGATTGATTCATAATAAGGAGAACACCTCATGGACAAAAGAACCGTACCAGCCCATCAGCGCATGGAAATACCGCTTAAACCCAACCACGCCTTACCATATCCAAGTAAAACCGTGCCAGAAAAATTAAAGCAGCAGACCAAAGTTCGTCGCCGCATTGAAGACATCCTTGAAGCCCAAGAATTTGATGCGCTTTGGAAGGATGGGTGAAATAGAAGACAATAAAGCACGGCCGCTTTGTCGCGTAATTCAGTTGAGAGACCATTTTTCACCGTTTGATATGCTTTTTAATCAATACGACAGGTTTCAGGCATCCCAAGCTTCTACAGCGCTTTGAGCATGTCTAAGTTTATGAAAGTAAACGTTTGTGATAACCAGACCGCTGTTTCCAATACTTATTGGAACCGGACACCTCCGGGCAACCAGCCGCGAGATTTCGGGAAGGGGATGAGCTCAAACGCGAGTTTAATCTGAATTGCATAGTAACAAGACCTCGTGTCATAGCGCCATCGCCAGATACCTCTATGAGACTTCGGCGTGTTTATTTGAGTAAGTTCGGGAGCACTTCTCCACCGGTAACATTAGATAAACTTAACTCAGCAGCAAGGATTTTCGGCGTCTTGGTATCGACCGCTAAGTGTAACTTTCGCCATACTCTAAGCTTCCCATCTGAACAAGGTTTTTTACTTCCTACTTACCTTCACCATAAACCTTGATGCCTCTCTACTCAATGGCTAGGCACTGCATTGCGCCTCTTGTTTTTGTTTTAGATGAGATATCTACCTCTTTTGCATGGCGAATGATACTTTTGTTATGTGGGCAGCTCAACGGAACATGAAGCTAGCCTAAATATTGAATCGATAGACCCTTGCAGCGATCTCAATGGCATAGAGAAGACTCGTTTCACCATTAGCGCAGTGGTAGTAATAACTAAATCACTGAATCGACGTGACCTACCACGCTGGTTCTGTTTGCTTTACGTCCCCCCACTTATCGCCTCGGGACCTATCAGAGCTAATAGGAACTAATACAGGTAAAGGAGACCTCTTTTTATTTGTACTGCAATTTATCTAACTCATAATTGTCCGTGCGACCTGAAGTCGTATGAAGCGTTGTTCACCACGCAGAGTGAACCATCTGTATCACCAGATGACCCTAAGATCCTGAATAAAGCAGCGGCTCTGACAACGTAACGAAGCTTGGTCGTTAGGCTGAGCGGGAGCAAAATCGTGAGAGGATGTTCCTCCTGATAACCTCAAAATCGGGTGAGTGCTAGGGAGTCAATATGATGAATGTAATGTGAATCCATTTAAGGCGCGTTATGTGATGAAACAGCGGAAGTGGTTAATACGCTGTAGCCAAAAGGCAACGAGAGTCGGAAAGAGATTGGACAAGGCTCTTTCGTGGTCATTGTACTCTCCGCACCATTGTGGGCATCTTATGTGGACTCCCCATTGTCAACAGTAATCGTCAGTAAATCAGAAATAAATGCGCACTTATGTACGAGCTCAACAAGAGTAGCTAACTCAGGCTCTACGATATTTACGCGAGTTAGTAGCAAATCTAAGCTACGAGTTCAAGACTCTCAGATGCCCGCTGCTTTGACTAACTGATTTTCATCCAATTTATGCATTTTACTGTTAAGACAATTTACTAAGATACTAACGGTTCAGCTTTATATTCCGTACCTTGAGTTAAAATAGCAAATGCTGTTCTGACATTTTTATTTGCCAACGCTACCGCAGCACACTTCTTACCTCTACGTTCAATTAAATTTTTTAGCCACTCTTCTTTTTTTGTTTTCGGTGGGCGATTGGCAACCTTGCTTACGATCGACATCGCACCAGTAATCAATTGGCTTCGAAACAGAGTATTTTTAAAACCTCTTCCTATCGAACCGATTTTAGCTCTCCCCCCACTTGAATGTTGTATTGGTGTGAGCCCTATGCAGGCTGCGGCTGCTTTCCCTTTACTAAAAGCTCCAATGTCAGCACACCCGAGCGCGATATATAAGTTAACAGCATTAAGGATACCGATGCCCTCAATTTTAAGTAACTTCTTACATTCAGGATGATAATTCAAAGATTCTTCAAGGCAGTTGTCGTAAATATCAATCGCTTCAACCAGCGATAAATATTGATCCCAGGCAGTAGATATTGCCTGACGAAACGAAGGTGAAAAACCATTATCTGCGTCTTCTAGGGTTTCATCAATTGTTGCTCTTAACCCCCCATTTCTGTTGGAGACTTGAATATTTAATTCAGATAACAAAGCAATCAATTGGTTTTTAGAAGCGGTTTTTTGTCTTATGCTTAGTTCTCGTAAGCGGACAATCGATTGTAGTTGCTGCTGTTCGGCTGTTTTACCTTGAATAAAGTTCACATCAGGTAACAGTGATGCTTGTACTATCGCCAAAGCATCATTTTTGTCAGTTTTCTGATTTTGTCTGACCACAGCAACTAATCTCGATGAGATTAAACGAGCATCATGCCCATGAGAAGAAGCGAGTTGCTTCCAATAATTCGAAGTACCACAAGCTTCAAACACGATTGTGGCAGGCCTTGAATTTACTAACCAACAAGTAAACGCCTTCGGTGTCATCTCTGTATTTGAGTGCACTTTTCTGTTTGTATAAATACAAACTTGGATCACTTTTTTAGCTAAATCAACGCCAACAATCGTCTTGTTCATTTGAATCTCCAAATTATTTTGAACCCTACTATTGTAGGACTTAGGGTTGGGGAGTCCAATTATCTAAGTTGACATTTT
>NZ_JBFRVX010000155.1:0-4419 GCF_041475345.1 Vibrio sp. 10N.222.48.A3
GTGGCGGGTGAAACGGGGTCGGGTAAAACTACTCAGTTACCCAAGATCTGTTCTGAGCTTGGCCGAGGTCGTTTTGGCCTAATTGGTCATACTCAGCCTCGTCGCCTTGCGGCGCGTTCGGTTGCAAACCGTATTGCGGAAGAGATGGAAACGCAGTTGGGTGAATTCGTTGGTTACAAGGTTCGATTCAACGACCAAATTTCTGAAAACACCCAAATCAAATTGATGACCGACGGTATTCTACTGGCGGAAATTCAACACGACCGTTTCTTAAGCCAGTACGACACCATCATTATCGATGAAGCGCACGAACGTAGCCTGAATATCGACTTCATCATGGGTTACTTGAGAGAGCTTCTACCAAAGCGTCCTGACTTGAAAGTGATTATCACGTCGGCGACTATCGATCCTGAGCGTTTCTCGAAGCACTTTAACAACGCGCCGATCATTGAAGTGTCAGGCCGTACTTACCCAGTAGATACGCGTTACCGCCCACTAGGTGGTGATGACAGTGATTCAGACCGCGATCAAATCGAAGGTATCTTTGAAGCCGTTGATGAGCTGTGTGATGAAGGCCAAGGCGATATCTTGATCTTCATGAACGGTGAGCGTGAGATTCGTGATACCGCGGACTCTTTAAGTAAACGTAACTTGCGTGATACCGAAATTGTTCCGCTTTACGCACGCCTTTCTGCGGGTGAACAGAACCGTATCTTCCAGTCTCATACTGGTCGACGCATCGTTCTGGCGACCAACGTGGCAGAAACCTCGTTAACCGTTCCGGGTATTAAGTATGTCATCGACCCGGGTACGGCGCGTATCAGCCGTTACAGCTACCGCACTAAAGTACAGCGCCTACCGATTGAGCCAGTGTCTCAAGCGAGTGCTAACCAGCGTAAAGGTCGTTGTGGTCGTGTTGCTGAAGGTATCTGTATTCGCCTGTACTCTGAGGAAGATTTTGAATCACGCCCAGAGTTTACTGACCCTGAGATTCTTCGTACTAACCTAGCATCGGTTATCCTTCAGATGACAGCGTTAGGCCTAGGCGACATTCAAGCATTCCCATTTGTTGAAGCGCCCGATAAGCGCAATATTCAAGATGGTGTAAGGCTGCTTGAAGAGTTGGGTGCGATCGCGACCGTTGAACCGTCAGCGAACAAAAACAAGAACCATGGCGACGATAAGAAGAAGCTAACGGCAATTGGTCGTAAGCTCGCTAAGCTGCCGATTGATCCACGTTTAGCGCGTATGGTGATTGAAGCGCCAAGCAACCGCTGTTTGCACGAAGTAATGGTGATTGCCTCTGCATTGTCGATTCAAGACCCGCGTGAGCGTCCATCAGACAAGCAACAATCATCTGACGATAAGCACAAGCGCTTCTTCGATAAAGAGTCGGATTTCATCACGTTTGTGAACCTTTGGGATTACGTTAAGCAGCAACAAAAAGAGCTGTCGAGTAACCAGTTCCGCAAACAGTGTAAGCAAGATTACCTGAACTATTTACGTATCCGTGAATGGCAAGATGTGTACTTCCAAATTCACCAAGCAATGCGTGAATTGGACACCAAGCTGAATACAGAACCGGGCAGCTACGATGGCATTCACATGTCTCTGCTATCTGGTTTACTTTCGCACATCGGTATGAAAGACCAAGAGAAGAATGAATATCAAGGTGCTCGTAACGCACGCTTCCATATCTTCCCTGCGTCTGGCTTATTTAAGAAACAACCAAAGTGGATCATGTCTGCTGAGCTGGTGGAAACCTCAAAACTTTGGGGTCGTGTTATCGCGAAGATTCAGCCTGAATGGATTGAACCACTAGCGAAACACCTGATTAAGCGCAGCTACAGCGAACCACATTGGTCGAAGAAGCAAGCGGCAGTAATGGCACACGAAAAAGTGATGCTTTACGGAATTCCAATCATTCCGAAACGTTTGGTTAATTACGGTGCCATTGATGCTACTGTCAGCCGTGAGTTGTTTGTACGCAGCGCATTGGTAGAGGGAGAGTGGGAAACAAAACATGCCTTCTTCAAACAGAACCGCAAGCTACTGCAAGAAGTAGAAGAGCTAGAACATAAATCGCGTCGTCGTGACATCTTGATCGACGATGATGAACTGTTCGACTTTTATGACCAACGTGTTGGCGAAGAGGCGGTTTCAGGCCGTCACTTCGATACATGGTGGAAGAAGACCAGCCAGAAAACACCGGAACTGCTTAACTTTGAAAAGTCGATGCTGTTCCGAGGCGATGCTAGCCACGTTACTGATTTGGATTACCCGAACTTCTGGCATCAAAATGGTATCAAGCTGAAGCTGAGCTACCAATTTGAGCCGGGCGACGACAACGATGGTGTAACGGTACACATTCCGCTGCCTATCTTGAACCAAATAGACCAGAACGGTTTTGATTGGCAGATCCCAGGCCTACGTCAGGAACTGGTGATTAGCCTAATTAAGTCGTTACCAAAAACGCTACGCCGTAACTTTGTGCCTGCGCCAAACTACGCTGATGCGTTCTTGGCTCGTGTTACGCCGCTTGAAGCTCCACTATTGGATTCCCTTGAGAAAGAGCTGCGCCGTATGACCGGTGTGGAAGTGGTACGTGATGACTGGAAGTTAGACCAGATTCCAGAGCACTTAAAGGTAACATTCCGTGCTGTGGATCATCGCAAGCGCAAACTGAAAGAGCAGAAAGACCTGCATGAGTTGAAAGAGAGCCTGAAAGACAAGGTTCAAGAAACACTTTCTAAAGTGGCAGACGATGACATCGAGCAGCAAAACCTGCATACGTGGAGCTTTGGTGAGTTACCAAAAGTCTACCAGCAGAAACGTGGTGGCTATGATGTTAAAGCCTTCCCAGCACTGGTGGACACCAAAGACAGCGTAGAGATCAAATTGTTCGAAACAGAACAAGAGCAGATCACCGCAATGAAATCGGGTCAGCGTCGTTTAATTCTGTTGAACGTGCCATCGCCGATCAAATACTTGCACTCGAATTTACCGAACAAATCTAAGCTCGGTTTGTACTTCAACCCATACGGACAGGTGCTCGATCTTATCGATGACTGTATCGCTTGTGGTATTGATAAGCTGATTGAGCAGAAGGGCGGCATAGTTTGGGAGCCAGAGCAGTTTGAAGCTCTAAAAGAACACGTACGTGCAGAGTTGGATGACACAGTTGTTGAGATTGCTCAACAGGTTGAAACCATCTTAACCACGGCATTCGCCATCAGCAAGAAGCTGAAAGGGCGTGTGGATCTTTCAATGGCATTTGCGCTTTCAGACATTAAAGCTCAAATAGAAGGTTTGATTTTTAAGGGGTTTGCCACAGAATGCGGCTGGAAACGCTTGCCGGATATTCTACGCTATATGAAAGCGATAGAGCGCCGAATGGAAAAACTGCCGATTGACCCGAATAAAGATCGCCTTCATATGATCAAAGTGGACTCTGTAATGAATGATTACAAAGAGCTACTGAATAAAATTCCAAAAGGGATCGCGGTTCCAGAAAATGTAAAAGAGGTGCGTTGGATGATAGAAGAGCTTCGTGTAAGCTTCTTCGCACAGCAACTCGGTACACCTTACCCAGTATCAGATAAGCGTGTTAAAAACGCGATTGATGCTTGCTAAACGAATAAAGCTAGACGCAGTGGCAAGGTTTGGGTATAAATCTTGCTTATTGCATTACTAATTGAATAGTTATTACATACAGGGCGACTTGGTGGCAATTCATTACCACGCAAGGCCTGCCAACAGGACGAAAAAGGTCGAATATGAAAAAAACGTTATTGGCTCTAGCACTGCTAGGTGCATCTTCAACAGCGATGGCTGATTCTTGGTTGTACGGCGGCGCAATGGGCGGTCAAAATTCATTAGGTAATCAAGAAGAGACAGCGATGGGTATCCACGTGGGTACGGGCATCCTTCCATTTATTGGTGTTGAAGCGGGTTACTGGGATCTAGGTTCTTTCGACAGTGTTAAATACGGCAACCAAACACTGACTAAACTAGACGCAAGCACAACTTACCTAGCAATCAAACCAAGCATCGACTTTGGTCCTCTTCACGTATACGCGAAGGGTGGTCTTCACTCTTACGAGCTTAAAGCGAACGGCTTCAAGCAAGACGAAGTTGATATCATGTACGGTGTAGGCGCAGAATACTTCATCTTTGGCCCACTATCTGTAGGCGCTAGCTACCAAAACTTCAACATGAAAGATGACGACTCAGGCGTTTTCTCTCTAAACGCAACTATCCACCTACTGTAATTAGTCAGTAAGACGATCGTAAAAAGCGGTCGGATAATTGTTTGATGGGTTAATAAAACTCATAAAAAATGCCAGCTTGATAGCTGGCATTTTTGTATCTATTGACCGGGTAATCTTGACGGTATTTTCTGACCGTAGACCGTAGACC
>NZ_JBFRVX010000156.1:0-3224 GCF_041475345.1 Vibrio sp. 10N.222.48.A3
AGAAAGCACGTGTGGTTGCGTTTGAAGATCTCGGTATGGAAGCGATCTACGAGTTTGAAGTTGAAGATATGCCGGTAACGGTTGCGGTTGACTCTAATGGCGTGAACGCGCACCAGATCGGCCCTGACACGTGGAAAGTGAAAATTGCTGAAGCTGAAAAAGCATAATTAACCGACGCCAAAAAATTGTAATTGTCGCTAACTTCAGCGTTTGAATTGCAAATCTTGACAGAAAGTTGAAGACAAAAGTGCAGCATTATTTGCACTTTTGTCTTATTATCAATGATATAGTGATAAACACATAGTTTGATATAAGAACATAGGAGAGAGGAATGCCTCGTTTTATTCAGATCCTACAGATTATCTTGGCAGTGGTGATTGGTGCTTTTGTTGGTTACGACCTGATCTTGAAAGGGATCAGTATCTTTGATAATAAATACGTGACGATTACTTGTGCACTTTGGCTAATCGCAGAGATTGCACTGTTTGTTATCTACAAGTTGATTGAAGACGATTAAGAGTCAGATACCGCAGACAAATTCTAAAGCCCCTGATTATGAATGTAGTCAGGGGCTTTTATTCATCTAGCATTAAGAATGGGTATTGCATACTCACCACTATTAGTAAAAGAAAAAGCAAAAGCATACAAACAACCCTAATAGGGAAAGAACATAGGCTAGCCTATCTATTATCATAACCGACTGGCCTAATTATCACGGAGTCGTTCAAATGAAACACCTAACTCAAGAAATGAGTGACTTTATAAGCAGAGGAACGGATTCTCACATTCGAGTAGCGGTCACGGGGCTTTCTCGTGCGGGTAAGACAGCATTCATTACTTCGCTGGTTAATCAGCTTCTTCATACGTCTACCCACAAAAATCTGCCTCTACTTGCATCGGCGAGAGATGGCAGAATTATTGGCGCAAAGCGCATCCCGCAACAAAACATGATGATCCCACGTTTCTCTTATGATGAAGCGATGGAGTCGTTGAATGCACAACCACCAGAATGGCCAGTGCCAACGCGAGATGTTAGTGAGATTCGTCTAGCAATCAAATATAAGCCAGCTAAAGGCGCAAAGAAGCTGCTGAGCAAAAACAGCACCCTTTATCTCGATATTGTTGATTATCCGGGCGAATGGCTGCTTGATTTACCTTTGTTGGACATGGATTTTGATACTTGGAGTCAATCTCAATTTGCCGCGTTGAAAGGCGATAGAGAAACCTATTCGCAACAGTGGAACACAATACGTGGCGACATTGACTTGCTAGCCGAAGCAGAAGAAAAGAAACTGGTCGCGATTGCCGATAGCTATACTCAGTACCTTCATACTTGTAAGGATAACGGATTGCACTGGGTACAACCGGGTCGATTCGTATTGCCGGGTGAGCTTGAAGGCGCGCCTGTGCTGCAATTTTTTCCGTGCGCTGCTCCCGAGGGTAAGTTCTCAAAAACCAGCAACTATGCGGTTTTAAAAGCGCGTTATGAAGAGTATCAACAGAAAGTCGTAAAGGCGTTCTATAAGAATCACTTTGCCACGTTCGACAGACAAATCGTGCTGGTGGATTGCTTACAACCACTTAACGCAGGCTATGACTCTTTCATGGACATGCGTGGTGCGTTAGAACAGTTATTGAAGAGCTTTAAGTACGGGCGAAGCAATATGCTAAGACGCTTGTTTGCGCCGAAGATTGACAAGATCTTGTTTGCTGCCACTAAGGCTGACCATGTGACACCGGATCAACATCCGAACTTGGTATCGCTGTTACAGCAGATGGTACACCCTGCTTGGCAACAGGCGGCGTTTGAACACATCGACATGAGTTGCATGAGCATTGCGTCTATTCAAGCGACCAGCGCGGGTTATATCTCGTCAGGCTCAGACAATGTTCCGGCGTTGCAAGGTGTGACTTTAGATAATATCCCTCAAACCATGTATCCGGGAGAGGTGCCGCGTAAACTGCCAAACAAACAGTATTGGGAAACCAACCAGTTTGATTTTACGAGCTTTAGGCCGATGGAGCAGCACTCTGACGAGCCTTGTCAGCATCTAAGAATCGACAAGGTTTTAGAGTATCTCATTGGCGACAAGTTGAAGTAATTGAGGCAATTGAAATGAGTGAATTAAAAACGAAACAGGTCTTTGATGAACCGTTGAAGACCTCGTTCGATGAGCCGGATAAGAATGAAGTTACCCCAGATTTGGGTGCTCAAAAGCTATTCACGGAACAAGAGAAGTTTGTGCCCGTTGCACCACAAGTGGAAACCGACCTTGATGGTGACGCAGAGCAGCAACTGGAACAAGTGATTCGACCGAGTAAAAAGAAGAAGTGGTTTGGAACGGGTTTATTGGTCGCTTTCTCTGGTCTAGTTGGATGGCAGGCAATTGATTCGGTGATTACCGCGATTCAAACGGCTGACTGGCTTGCGTTAGGTTGGACTGGCTTTATTGCTGCCATTGCTTCATTGGGTTTAGGCGCAATAGGCAAAGAGCTGTGGAAACTGCGCTCACTTAAAGATCACTTTAGTGTGCAAGAGCAGAGTGAAGAACTACTCCAAAGCCAAAGTGTCGGTAAGGGCAAAGCGTTCTGTGAAAACATTGCCAAGCAGGGCGGTATTATCGCTGAATCACCCGCTTATGATAAGTGGCGAAACAGCATTAACCCAGCGCACAGCGATGCTGAAGTGTTGGATATGTACGATGCGTTGGTCGTGAGTCAGCAAGATAAGGTAGCTACTCAGATCGTCACTAAGTTCTCTACCGAATCCGCGGCTTTGGTTGCTGTGAGCCCATTGGCGGCAGCAGATATGTTGCTGGTGGCTTGGCGAAATTTCACTATGATAGACAAGCTTGCTGATGTGTATGGCATTGAACTGGGCTACTGGTCTCGAATTAAATTGTTCAAGTTGGTCTTAATCAACATGGCAGCGGCCGGTGCAAGTGAGCTGGCGATTGATGCGAGCATGGACTTAGTCTCGATGGATCTTGCAGGTAAAGTCTCAGCTCGAGCAGGGCAGGGGCTCGGTGTCGGTATCCTCACAGCGAGACTGGGCTTAAAAGCCATGACATTGCTGCGTCCTATGCCTTGGCATAGTGAGCGAAAAGTAAAACTATCCGACCTTCGCAAAGCCGTCCTTTCTGAAATAAAGCGCATTACCTTAAAGTAAAGCGAAGTGCTTAAAATTGAAATGTAGGAAATAAAGCGAATTACCTTCCTATAAA
>NZ_JBFRVX010000157.1:0-9619 GCF_041475345.1 Vibrio sp. 10N.222.48.A3
GCGAAACAAAATTCAAATAGGGCGAGCATCGCTTCTTTGGCGATCCCTCTCCTTTGAAAGTCATCACCCACCCAATAACCTAAACTCGCCATATTAAAGGTGTGGTAAAGCTCATTAATCGCAACCATACCGACTAACTTATCGCTTTTTCGTTCAAAGATGCCAAAGCCAAACGCATCGGCTTTCACCCAGTTTAAGCGAGTCGCCAGAATAAACTTCTCGGCTTCGACGATAGAAAACTCGCTATGACACCAGTCGACCCATGGCAACAAGCTAGGGGAGGACTTAACCAGTTGAGAAAATTCTTGAGCATCTGAGGCCTCAATGATTTTAAGGCTAAGATTTTGTGTGTTGATCTGAAATTCAGGGCTCATAAGACGTACCAAGTAACGTGTAAGTACTGAACAAAGAGAGTCAGTACAGAATAAAGATAGATAGCACTTAATAAAACGCCCTCACTAGGAGGGCGGATTGAATTATTTATATAATTATAGCCGAATCGGCAAGTAACTTACTGCGCTACACGTCTAACTTGAATTACCATTCCAAGAAGTGGGTGGTCAAGGTAGTGAGTTTCTGTGCTGCGCATACGACGTTTCTGGTCCATGCGGTAGCTCTTAAGGAACTCTTGGACTTCAACCGTCGGAGAAATCTCAGTTAGGTTGCCCACTTGGACGTTGCTTTCTGCGCCACTTACTGGTGAATCTAGCTCGATTTGTTGCTCTTGTAGAGTTACTTCACGAACGCTTGGCGCTTTTAAATCTAATGTCGTTTCAGCGTATAGGTAGTGCTGAACGTAGATTTGCAGCTTGCCGTCTAATTCGTAGAGTGGCTTATCAATGGTCTCTTCTTGGAACCCATCAGCGCTGCCTGTAGTGATTGCGCCTTTTTCAGAGCCATCAGCATTAAACTGTTTAGAGAAATCTTTACCTGCTTGAATATGGAAAACAGGTGCAGAGCTCTTACCTTGGTCGCCTTGACGCCAAGCGGTATGCATCAGAACTTCAAAGCCAGCGTGTTTACGTAGCTTGTCTTTCTGAGGCGTTAACTTGTATTCCGAGTAAGGTAGCATTTGAACGCCTTTCTTTGCTCGGTATTGGGTATCTTGAAATGAACCAACGCGTTCAAGTGAAATCTTAGGCTGTGTATTTGGCCAAGATTCGTTCACCTTCTCTGCATCAACAGCGCGCTTAAAAATGATCACTTCTATATCAAATTGTCTCTGCGCCAAACTTGGCAGTGAGACGAACAATAGTAGCAGTGGGATCAGTCTTTTCATTTTTACTCCGTCTTCCAGCCGAACTACCGGCTGGATAATTTATATGTGCAAGTGGATTGGGTCTTATGCTGAAGGCAGCAAGTTTTGTCTGAATTCGCCCAATAAATCACTAACAAATTGAATTCGTTTCCGTCTGTCGACCAATGGTATCGTAAACTTGAACTTTGTTGGTCCTTCCATTGAAAACTTTTGCGGTTGAGATTGCAACAGTTTAACAAGGTAGGCCGGGTTTATGTCAGCATCCGGGTAGAATTCTAAGAATCCCCCCTTATCGTGAGCTTCAATTTTCTTCGCTTTGATAGACGCTGCGGCTAATTTTAGCTCAGAAACTGATAACAAGTTCTTGGTTGCGTCAGGCAGAAGGCCGAAGCGATCAATCAGCTCGACTTTCAACTCTGCCAATTCGTCGGTGTCACTCACACTCGCAATACGTTTGTACGTTGATAAGCGCGTGTTGATGTCTGGGATGTAGTCATCTGGCAATAGTGCTGGCAAACGCATCTCAATTTCAGTTTGTTCACTCAGTAGGTCATCAAGCGATGGCTCTCGACCTTCCTTCAATGCTTCAACCGCTTGTTCAAGCATCTCCATGTACAAGGTGAAACCAACTGACTGGATTTGACCACTCTGTTCATCACCTAACAGCTCACCCGCACCACGAATCTCTAAATCGTGAGTTGCTAAGGTAAAGCCTGCGCCCAAGTCTTCGAGCGAAGCAATCGCATCCAATCGCTTGATCGCATCTTTGGTCATTGCTTTAGGGTGTGGCGTTAACAAGTAAGCATAAGCTTGGTGGTGAGAACGACCGACACGACCACGCAATTGGTGCAGCTGTGCTAAACCAAGGTTATCGGCTCTATCCATCAAGATGGTATTTGCCGTTGGTACGTCGATACCGGTTTCGATGATGGTTGTACACACCAACAAGTTAAAGCGCTGGTGGTAGAAGTCATTCATGATGCGTTCTAGTTCGCGCTCACGCATCTGGCCATGAGCCACAGTAACGCGTGCTTCTGGAATCAACTTCTGTAGTGACTCTGCTGTTTTCTCAATCGTGTCGACTTGGTTGTGCAGGAAGTAAACCTGACCACCACGCATGATTTCACGCAGCACCGCTTCTCTGACGATGGCATCATCACTTTCGCGAACGAAGGTTTTAATTGCCAAGCGTCGTGCGGGTGGTGTAGCGATGATCGAAAGGTCACGCATGCCACTCATTGCCATGTTCAGCGTTCGCGGGATCGGTGTCGCAGTAAGCGTTAGGATGTCGACATCCGCACGCATCGCTTTCACTTTCTCTTTCTGACGCACACCAAATCGGTGTTCTTCATCGACAACCAGCAGGCCTAGGTCTTTAAACTTAATATCGCTCGAAAGCAGCTTGTGAGTCCCTACCAAGATATCGACCTTACCGTCGGCGACATCTTGCATGATCAACTTCTGCTCTTTAGCTGATTTGAATCGGGATAGAACCTCAACACGAATCGGCAAGTTGGCGAAACGGTCACGGAAGTTCTCGAAGTGTTGCTGAGCAAGTAGGGTAGTTGGTACTAACACCGCCACTTGTTTGCTGTTGTCGGTACAAACGAATGCTGCACGCATCGCGACTTCGGTTTTACCAAAGCCAACATCACCACACACCAAACGATCCATGGCTTTTGCTTGACACATATCAGACATAACAGCATTGATGGCCATCGCTTGGTCATCGGTTTCTTCAAACGGGAAACCAGACTTGAAAGTCGCGTATTGGCCGCGGTCGAGCACAAACTTGTAGCCAGGTTTTAGCTCTCGCTTGGCGTAAACATCAAGTAGCTCTGCTGCAACGTCACGGACTTTCTCTGCGGCGCGCTTACGAGCTTTCTGCCATGCTTCACCGCCAAGTTTGTGTAGCGGTGCAGAATCTTCAGCGCCACCAGAGTAGCGGCCAATTAAGTTCAAAGAGGCAACAGGCACGTATAACTTGGCATCGTGTTGATACTCAAGTGTTACGTATTCGGTTTTCATCCCACCCGCTTCAAGTGTTTGCAAGCCGATATAGCGGCCAATACCGTGGTCAATGTGAACAACGGGTTGGCCCGGTTTAAGTTCCGCAAGGTGACGGATTACGGTGTCGCTGTTTACGCTTTTTTTGTCTTTTTTACGACGCTGAATAACGCGATCACCCAATAGATCACTTTCACAGACAAGGGCGATGTTTTGCTCTTCGTGGATAAAGCCATGCTCAGCAGAACCTAGGATCAGGGTGAACTTATCTTTACCTTTAATTGCCGCGTCGAGGTTTTCAACTTCGCTTGGACGAACTTTGATGCCTCGAAGCAATTCACTCAGAGCTTCACGGCGGCCTTCAGACTCAACCGAAAAAACAACCTTGCCATCGAAGGCTTCAGTGAACTTTCTTAAGTTAGACAACGGTTCTTTATTCTGATGCTGAACGCTGAGATCAGGCAGAGGCATAACCGGAAGGTTTGTACGCCCAGCTTTTTCTTCAATCGTGTCTAAGCTTAGGTTGACCTGTGGCTTCTGTTTGAAGTGTGCGAACAGCTCGTCTTTCTTTAGCCACAGTTGTTCAGGTGTCAGCAGCGGTCGTAACGGGTCAACACCGCGTTGCTCGTATCGGTGAGAAACGTCCGTTAGGAACGAATCTACTGCAGTCTCGACATCACCTAGAATCAGGAGTTGCGCTTCATCGGCAACATAATCAAACAAGGTTTCGGTGTGCTCGAAGAACAGCGGTTGCCAATACTCAATACCAGCAGGCCACGTGCCTTTAGAAACCTGCATATAAACCGATTCTGGTTCACGGCGCGCATCAAACTGTTGGCGCCAACGAATACGGAAATCTTCAATCGCTGTTTCCGAGGTTGGGAATTCGTGAGCAGGCAGCAGTCGAATCTCAGAGATGTCTTCGATAGAGCGCTGGTTTTCAGGATCGAAAGTACGGATCGTGTCGATCTCGTCATCGAAGAAGTCGATACGATACGGGTCTTTGCTGCCCATTGGGAACAGGTCGAGAATAGAACCACGGCTAGCGTATTCACCCGGGCCAAACACTTGGTCAACATAGCGATAGCCCGACTTTTCGAGTTGCAGACGTAATTTCTCTAGTGAATAGAGATCGCCTGTTTTCACCATTAACGTGTGTTGTAGTAAGAAGTCGCGCGGTGACTGGCGTTGCAATAACGTGCTGATCGGAACGATCGTGATGCCATCTTTTAGCGTTGGCAGTGCGTAAAGGCGTGCTATACGATCTGAGATGATCTCTTGGTGCGGCGAGAAGCTATCGTATGGCAGCGTCTCCCAGTCAGGAAATAACGCAACTTCATGTGCCGTAAACTGTTCAATTTCAGATTGAAGCTTGAGTGCGATCTGAGGATCAGGCACTGCAAGTAAAGTATGGCTGTTATGCTGCTCCGCTAGTTTAGCGATAGTAAGCGCGAGAGATGAACCAACTAGGTTACCGATGTGCTTTTTGTCACCGGCACCTTTGAGCTTAGGTAGTGTGAAAATGGATTGTTTTGTCATGTCTATTTACTTGTTATCTCGTTCTAGAGAGCGTTGACGTAAGAGCTTTTGTTGTTGATGGAGCGCAGCCTTGATCAACAAGTCTTGGTCAGTATCACGAAGATGAGCATATTTGAATTTGATTTCGAAGCCTGAATCTTTAGGTTCGCTAGCGAAGACCTCCGCGTAGCAATAGATAGC
This sequence comes from Vibrio sp. 10N.222.48.A3, assembly GCF_041475345.1. Taxonomy (NCBI): domain Bacteria; kingdom Pseudomonadati; phylum Pseudomonadota; class Gammaproteobacteria; order Vibrionales; family Vibrionaceae; genus Vibrio; species Vibrio sp. 10N.222.48.A3. The sequence goes on from NZ_JBFRVX010000157.1 coordinate 4,985, forward strand.
GGCGGCAGGGTGCTCGATAAAGAGCTTTGCTTTAACTAAGCGACCCGCTTCGATATCTGTTTTGGAAAAACACGAGAACTGACTCGCGCCAAATGAATACGTATGGGTACGAAATTGTTCATCATCTTGTTGCGATAACATAAAGCTCAACAAGAGGTTTAATTTAGAGTTCTGTGCATCCAATAAACTGATGACATTCTTCAAGTCGCTGTTTTTCAGTTCGTTGCGAGCACTGTCAGCTAATAGATCCAATTGGCTAAATTCACTTGCCACTACAAAAGGGGCAGGGATCTCCGATTCGAACTGAATCTGAGAAGGTAAAGCGAAGTTACTGTCCATTGGCTCAATATTAGCGGTAAGGCTGTGGTGAACGGTAAAAAACTCTTGTTCTGTCATGCGTTAGTTCCTTGAAGTGATCTATTGATTATCGCTATGTGGCCGCAGTAATCAAGGTCAGTTAATTGAAAGTCTCAAATAGTTGTTTGAAAGTTAGCTATTTGACAAGGTTCTGTTTTTCAAGCCTAACTAATTGAGTTAATTCACTCTATATTTTCAATTAACCCCTACACAGTAACGGCAATACCCGTTACATTAACCCGCATCTCCTTTAGATGGTTCAAAGTATGTTTCATCCTATTTCATTGTTTGTTGGCCTGCGTTATTTGAAAGGCCGTTCCGGTGATCGCTTTAGCCGTTTTGTTTCTTATATGTCGACAGCCGGAATTACCATTGGTGTGCTGTCTCTGGTTACTGTTTTGTCGGTAATGAATGGATTCGAAGCGCAGTTAAAAGACCGAATTCTTGGTGTCCTTCCTCAAGCCGTCGTTTACGAGCAAGGAGGCACAACGTCACTTTCTGCTCAAGCACCTAGCTTTGCGGAGCAAATGTCGCTCAATGGCCACGTAGAACCTATTGTTCGCAGTGAAGCGGTGATCCAAAGTCCTGCTCAGTTATCTGCGGGCTTGTTAATCGGTATTGAGCCAAATTCAGATGACCCTCTTCAGAATCATTTAATTGCTGGCAGACTGTCTTCACTCAAAGCTGGTCAGTATCAGCTTTTCCTTGGTCATACCTTGGCAAGAAACTTGAAAGTGTCTATGGGCGACAAAGTTCGCTTAATGGTCACCAGTGCCAGCCAATACACACCGTTAGGGCGCATACCTAGCCAACGAAATTTTACCGTAGCTGGCATTTTTAACACGGGTTCGGATATCGATGCTCAATTGATGGTGACAGATATCAACGATGCTGGGCGTTTGATGCGCTATAAATCAGACACCATTTCAGGCTGGCGACTGTTTTTTGATGACCCATTTGAAGTGGCAGAACTATCAAACCAACCGCTACCGGAAGGTTGGGTGTGGAGCGATTGGCGAGACCAACGTGGCGAGCTATTCCAAGCCGTTCGAATGGAAAAAAACATGATGGGTTTGATGCTTGGGCTGATCATTGGTGTTGCTGCGTTTAACATTATTTCTGCGCTTATTATGGTGGTGATGGAGAAACTGTCCGAAGTCGCCATCTTAAAAACCCAAGGTATGCGTGATGGTCAAGTCATGGGGATCTTTATGGTTCAAGGTGCAAGCAGTGGTGTGATCGGCGCATTATCTGGTGGCATCCTGGGCGTGATTTTAGCTTCGAACCTCAATACTATTTTAGAGGCGATGGGTGTTGCTCTGTTTTCATTTGGTGGACAGTTGCCAATATTGATTAATCCAATCCAAATTGCGGTTGTTGTGGTTCTGGCTATTGCACTTAGCTTGATTGCCACTGTATTCCCTTCTTATCGTGCATCGTCTGTAAAACCTGCTGAGGCCCTTCGTTATGAGTAATTTCCTTCAATGTAATGATATCCGTAAAACGTACCGTGAAGGCTCGTTAGATACTGAGGTTCTCAAGGGCGTCAGCTTTGAAATCGAAAAGGGTGAGCTAGTCGCTATCATTGGTACCTCTGGTTCCGGTAAAAGTACGTTATTGCATATTTTAGGGGCACTGGATGATGCGTCTGATGGCAGCGTAAGCTTTCTCGGACAAGACTTAGCGTCTTTGAGTTCGAATAAGCAGGCCAAGCTTCGCAACCAGCATCTTGGCTTTGTGTATCAATTCCATCATCTTCTTTCTGATTTCTCAGCGTTAGAAAACGTAGCAATGCCGTTGTTGATAGGTGGAGAGAAGCCAGCGAAAGCTAAACAAGAAGCACAGTTGTTACTTGATAAAGTGGGGCTAAGTCATCGTGTTGACCACCGACCTTCAGAACTTTCAGGTGGTGAGAGGCAACGAGTGGCAATTGCTCGTGCATTGGTGAACAAGCCTGCGCTAGTGTTGGCGGATGAGCCGACTGGTAACCTAGACCACAACACAGCACTTTCTATTTACGACTTAATGCGCGAACTGAACCGTGAGTACGATACTGCCTTTTTGGTTGTGACTCACGATGGTGAACTTGCCGGTAAGATGGATCGCCAACTTCACATGCAAGATGGTTTACTGGTCAACGTAGAAAAAGAGGAGAGCTAAGTGTTTTCTTCTTTATCTCTATTGATAGGCGGCCGATTTAGCCGGGCGAAACAACGAGACAAAATGGTGTCGTTCATCTCCTTGTCTTCGACAATTGGTATTGCTGTTGGTGTCGCGGTAATCATTATCGGCTTATCTGCAATGAATGGTTTTGAGCGAGAGCTTCAATCACGAGTACTTTCTGTCATTCCTCACGGTGAGTTTGAGGGCGTCAATGAACCTGTAACACGTTGGGAGCATGTGATCGAACAAGCGACCCAACATGAAGACGTTGTCGCAGCTGCGCCTTATGTGAAAATTACCGCGCTTGCCGAAAAAGGCAAAGAGCTGAAAGCAATTGAAGTTCGCGGTGTTGATCCACAACTTGAGCAACAAGTATCGAGCCTATCGAGTTTTATCGATAAGAAAGCTTGGAGCGATTTTAAGGCAGGGCAACAACAGATTATCCTGGGCTCTGGCGTGGCCAATGTACTTGGCGCGAAAGTCGGTGATTACTTAACTCTGATGATCCCGACGGTGAATGGTTCGCTTAAGGTTCAAGCACCTAAACGTGTTCGAGTCAAAGTCGTTGGCTTGCTGACGCTTAATGGCCAAATTGACCACAGCTTAGCTTTGATCCCGATCGGCGATGCGCAAGTTTACGCAAACCTAGGTGAGGCTGTGACAGGGGTTTCTTTAAAAGTGACCGATGTTCTGAACGCGAACTCTATTGTGCGTGAGGTGGGTAACCAGCTTGATGTGTATGTGTATCTACGAAGCTGGCAACAGAAGTTTGGCTTCTTGTATCGAGATATTCAGTTGGTTCGCACCATTATGTATCTGGTGATGGTACTGGTTATTGGTGTTGCTTGTTTCAATATTGTCTCGACATTAATGATGGCAGTAAAAGACAGAGCATCAGAGATCGCGATTTTAAGAACCATGGGCGCATCGGACGGCCTTGTGAAACGCATTTTCGTTTGGCAGGGCGTATTCTCCGGTGTGTTAGGTAGTTTGGTGGGCAGTGTAATAGGCGTGTTAGTGGCGCTTAATCTCACGACACTTATCAAAGGGCTTGAAAGGCTAGTTGATCACCAGTTCTTGTCCGGTGACATCTATTTTGTCGACTTCTTGCCATCACAACTCGATATGACGGATGTTGTTGTGGTTTCCGGTACAGCGATTGTATTGAGCCTATTGGCGACATGGTACCCAGCATCACGAGCAGCCAAGTTAAACCCTGCCTCGGTGCTTAGCTCGAAGTAATGCGCTTAGTAATACTTCATGTAGCATGATAGACAAATGGCATACACAAAAAAGGATCCCTGATGGGATCCTTTTTTTTGAATTCAATCTGCATTCTTTACGACTGTGGTTACATCCCAATATTGCAGAGTTCTGCGGTTCATCTGACTTTAACTTGTGTGCGGTTTAAGTGAAGCGCATACAAGGATAGATTGAACGACAAGGAAAAGTTGTCAGTACCTTGCTTGACGCTTCTTCCAACTTCTTACTACTGAGTAACGCCATAACCCGCGAATACCAAAGTAGCCAATCATTGCTGAAACCACGCCACAAATCAGGCAACCCAGTAAGAAAGGAGGCCCGATTGTATTCATTTGCGCCAAGATGAAGTCCCAAGACAATTCGAAATGGAAGGCTTGAGGTGGTACATGCATAACAAACGCCCCGACTTTATAAGCAAAGTAGAAGAGAACGGGCATAGTGACCGGGTTACTGATCCAAACAAGTGCGACAGCCAAAGGTAGGTTAACGCCACATGCGACAGCAAGGCCTGCAGACATAATCATTTGGCTTGGTAGAGGGACAAACGCCATGAATAACCCAACAGCGAATGCGCCTGCCGCAGAGCGACGATTAAGGCACCATAAGTTGGGGTTGTACAAAACATTGCCAAAAACTTTCAATGCTTTCTGACGCTTGATTAGCTCATGGTCAGGCATAAATCGTTTGATAAACTTTCTTGGCATAGGAGGAAGCTACTCTCTTGTTTAACACTTGGTTCTTGATTTCATTTGCTGCGACAGTTGTGTCTGCCAGCTTCTGGCCTGTGATGCCTCATTGGGTTTGGGCACCATTGATGCTGTTGTTACTACTAGCATCAACAAAGTATAGCGT
>NZ_JBFRVX010000158.1:0-16958 GCF_041475345.1 Vibrio sp. 10N.222.48.A3
CCTAGGTATTGCACCTCGTGGCGGCATCGAGATTAATGATCACTGTCAAACGACAGACAAAGATGTTTATGCAATCGGTGAGTGTGCGTCTTGGAACCAAACGTTCTACGGCCTTGTTGCTCCTGGTTACAAAATGGCGACCGTTGCTGTTGACCACGTTGTTGGTAACGAAAGCACATTTGAAGGTGCCGACATGTCAGCGAAGCTAAAGCTTCTTGGCGTAAAAGTAGGTTCTATCGGTGATGCAAACGGTCGTACACCGGGTTGTAAGAGCTACGTTTACCAAAACGAAGAGTCTGAAGTTTACAAACGCATCATCGTTTCTGAAGATAACAAGAAACTGCTTGGTGCCGTAATGGTCGGTGACACATCTGATTATGGCGATCTTCTACAGCTAATGCTGAATGAAATCGAGCTACCAGAACACCCAGATGCATTGATTCTGCCTGCTCACGCGGGTGCAGAAAAACCAACACTTGGCGCGGATTCTTTACCAGAAACTGCCGTTATCTGTTCTTGTTTCGATGTAACGAAAGGCAAGATCGCTCAAGCGGTTGCTGAAGGTCACCACACCATTGGTGATATCAAAGCAGTCACTGGCGCAGGTACTGGTTGTGGTGGTTGTATTCCACTTGTGACTTCAGTGCTAAACGCTGAACTTGCTAAAGCCGGTGTGGAAGTGAAGAACGACGTTTGTGAGCACTTTGCTTACTCTCGCCAAGAGCTTTTCCACCTAATTCGCATCGAAGAAATCAAAACATTCGATGAGCTACTAGAGAAATACGGTAAAGGCTACGGCTGTGAAGTATGTAAACCTCTAGCGGGTTCTATTCTTGCTTCTTGCTGGGGTGAACACATCCTTAAGCCTGAACTAGTGAAACTGCACGATACCAACGATAACTTCCTAGGTAACATTCAAAAAGACGGCACTTACTCGGTTATCCCTCGTATGGCTGGTGGTGAAGTAACACCTCAAGCACTTAGTGTTCTTGCGGATGTGGCGGCTGAATACAACCTGTACACCAAAATCACGGGTGCACAACGTATCGGTCTGTTTGGTGCTCAGAAAGATGACTTACCAGCAATCTGGAAGAAGTTAATTGCTGCGGGTTACGAAACGGGCCAAGCTTACGCAAAAGCACTTCGCATGGCTAAGACATGTGTAGGTTCAACTTGGTGTCGTTACGGCGTTCAAGATTCAGTTGGCCTAGGCGTGATGATCGAGAACCGTTACAAAGGCATCCGTACTCCTCATAAGATGAAGTTTGGTGTGTCGGGCTGTACTCGTGAGTGTGCTGAAGCTCAAGGTAAAGATTTAGGTATTATCTCGACTGACGCGGGTTGGAACATGTACGTGTGTGGTAACGGTGGTATGAAGCCTCGTCACGCAGACCTACTGGCAAGCGACCTAGACCAAGAAACACTGTTGAAATACATCGACCGTTTCATGATGTTCTACATCCGCACGGCTGCGCCACTACAACGTACTTCGGTATGGATGGACAACCTAGAAGGTGGCGTTGACTACCTACGTGAAGTGATTGTTGATAACAAACTTGGCATCAACGACCAGCTTGAAGCTGACGTGGCTGGCCTAGTGGGTAACTTCGCTTGTGAGTGGACTGACACTATCAACGACGAAGCTCAACTTAAGCGCTTCTCACACTTCATCAATGCTGATGACCGTGATGAAAACGTTGTTTTTGTTGACGATGGCCGTGAACAACACCGCCCAGCAACATTCACAGAAAAACACCCAGAAGCGAAGGGCGATATCCTTCACGTTGAACTGGTTTAATTGGGAGACGACATCATGGCATTTACCAAAGTTTGTAAGATCGAAGACATTATTCCAGGTACCGGTGTTTGTGCGTTGGTTGGTGGTGAGCAAGTTGCTATTTTCCGCCCAACTAAAGCCGAAGAAGTGTTCGCTATTAGTAACACTGACCCGTTTTTTCAATCAAACGTTTTATCTCGCGGTTTAACGGTTGAGCACAAAGGTGAGCTTTGGGTGGCAAGCCCACTTAAGAAGCAACGCTTTAACCTAGCAACAGGTGTGTGCATGGAAGACGAGAGCTTCAGCGTGAAAGCGTATAAAGTTCGTATTACCAAAGGTGCTGTTGAAATCTCAGCATAATCGAATACGTAACAAGATTTGATAGATCAAGGGTTCTAGTTCCCGACATTGCCTTAGTTCGGCAGCTAGAGCCTTTTCCCATCCAATTTTAACTTTTAATTTTAACTTTTTAAGGACAACCTTATGTCTCCTGATTTTAAACCAGCTGAATTCGTTCAAACGATGATCGATGTGGGTGAAGCGAAAACGAAAACAAGTACTCGCGATCTTCTTATTCGAAGCACAATGGCAGGCATCATTCTTTCTCTTGCTGTTGTTGTGGCAATTACGACTATCGTGCAAACAGGCATTGGTATTGTTGGCGCTCTAGTATTCCCAGTGGGCTTCGTCATTCTAAGTGTTATGGGCTACGACCTAGTAACGGGTGTATTTGGCCTTGCTCCTTTAGCGAAATTCGATAACCGCCCAGGTGTGACTTGGGGCCGTGTTCTACGTTGTTGGGGTATTGTTGGTCTTGGTAACCTTATCGGTTCTTTAATTGTTGCAGTGTTAGTGGCAATTTCACTTACAGGTAACTTCTCTTTAGATCCAAACGCAGTAGCACAAAAGTTCATTGCGGTTTCTACAGCTCGTAGCTTAGGTTTTGAAAACATGGGTATGGACGGATGGATCACGTGTTTCGTACGCGGTATCTTCTGTAACCTAATGGTATGTCTAGGCGTGATTGGTAACATGACAGCACGTACTGTGTCTGGTCGTGTAGCAATGATGTGGTTCCCAATCTTCATCTTCTTCGCACTAGTATTTGAGCACACAGTGGTAAACATGTTCCTATTCCCACTGGGTATGATTCTTGGCGCTGACTTCGGTATCGCGACATGGTTGAACTTCAACCTTATCCCAACAATCTTAGGTAACATCGTTGGTGGCCTACTGTTAACGTGTGTTCCTCTATACCTGACTCATGCTAAAACAGCTCCTTCTCTAGGCGCGAAGTAATACGGTAAACGTAAGTTAGTATGAGATTGAAAGCCCCAACAACGTGTTTGGGGCTTTTTTAGTTTGAAAGCTGTCAATGTATTCTCGGGCAGAAAACACCTTAGTTATCATAGATGCGTTGTTTGCTATTGAGCAAAACATCCGCAATAGATTGTTTTGTTATAATTATTTCTATCTTCGTTAGTATTTAGACTGAATATTTATTTCAACACCTGATAGTCTAAGAGTTAAGGATTTTGATAAGTCATCATGAATACAGTGACTTATCACATAGATTGAAGCTTGAGATAAAACAAGCAAACCTTCGGAGCGCAGAATGTCAGAAGTATCGTCATCGAATGTTAAAGAAGTAAGCAATGGATTTGTTTCATTGGTAGGTGCAGGTCCGGGCGACCCAGACCTACTTACACTAAAAGCCGCACGAGTGATTCAACAAGCAGACGTTTTGGTTTATGACCGCTTGGTATCAAAAGATATCTTAGCGATGGCTAATCCAGAAGCTGAAATGTTGTATGTGGGTAAGAAGCTCGATCACCACTGCGTACCACAAGATCAGATCAACCAACTATTGGTGACCAAAGCACAAGAAAACAAGCACGTTGTGCGTCTAAAAGGTGGTGATTCGTTTATCTTTGGCCGTGGTGGCGAAGAGTGCGAAACGTTAGCTGAGAATGACGTGAGATTTGAAGTGATTCCTGGCATTACTGCAGCCGCAGGAGCGACCGCATATGCGGGAATTCCATTGACTCACCGTGACCACGCGCAAAGCGTACAGTTTATTACGGGTCATTTGAAGAAAGATGGCGAAGATATTGACTGGCGTTCTCTTGCTCAACACAATCACACGATCGTGTTTTACATGGGCTTGAAAGAGAGTCCGAATATTCAGAAGAATTTACTCGATAACGGTATGCGAGAAGACATGCCAGTTGCGATTATCGAAAATGGCACTCGCCAAGAACAGAAAGTGTTTAGAGGTGGGCTACGTGACCTAGCTGATCTTGCTGGCGTTGCAAAGAGCCCAGCACTGATTGTGGTTGGAAGTGTTGCTCAGCTCCATGAAAAACTGGCTTGGTTTAACAAGCCAGCTTAAGTGATTGATGATCAAGCTTAGCTGACTAAGAATCAAATACTGCAGCGGCTACTCTGTCGCTGCATTTCTTGTTGGCGCATGGGCATTTCGTCAATAATATTGGTGATTAAACTCCAGTCGGTTTTACCACTCCACCTGTGTTTCTCTTTCCCGTCTTTGCCAATCAACACGGCAGTGTGTGAACCTTTGGGTATTCCATAACTGTTAGTCACTGCATCCAAATTAAACTCTTCAACTAACCATGCAGGAACGGTGTAGCCGCTTTCGGCGATGACCATGATAACTACATCTCGCTCGTCCAATTGACAATTGTTAATCAAGACTTCATTGAGAAACTCTTTTACGATCGAATCTTCTGTTGGAGCGAAATAAATAACACTGCGGTGTGGCAGAGCCTTGGAATGAGAGTAGGCTGGGTAGGCGTGTAACGAGTTGACCGACAGAATCATAAACATAACCGTGCTTGTTATTAGAGCGTTCAGTGGTTTGGAAATTACGTTTGTTCCCGATGCCTTAGTTATCGCTGCCTTAGTTATGGCAGCGTTAGTTATTGCCGCGCAGCAACGTGTCAATACTGAGTCAAAGGTGTCGCTGCCAAGGCATGATCTGATTATTTGTCGGTACTGCATGTTCCACCTTCCTCGGTAAACTCAAACAAGCTCTAAGTTAATGGCAACTACGTTAAGCTAGCAATAGCTACGCTAAGCCAATAATAAGTACGTTAAGCATAGCCAATGAGTTCATTTTTATTAAATAAAGCGACTCGCATTTTAGAAGTGAATAGAATAGGGTATACGGAAAATCTAAAGGTATGAATTTATGGAAAACATAGCAATTTTGGTCGACGTTCAGAACGTTTACTATACAACACGCGATAAATACCGTTCTAACTTCGACTATAACCAGTTTTGGTATGTTGCCACGGAAGGACGTAACGTTGTCGAAGCCAATGCTTACGCAATCTCAAGCCAAGATCCTAAACAGCGCCAATTCCACCATATCCTTCGTGGTGTTGGTTTTAATGTGAAGCTAAAACCGTTTATTCAGCGTCGTGATGGTAGCGCCAAAGGGGATTGGGATGTCGGTATCGCGTTAGACGCGATAGAGCTTGCGGAGACGGTTGATACGATTGTTTTGGTATCAGGAGACGGTGATTTTGAAATCTTGGTAGAGCGAATCAAAGAGCGTTTTGGAAAGCCTGTTGAAGTGTATGGCGTTCCTGGGTTAACAGCTCAAAATCTTATCGATTCTGCCTCAAAATTTGTACCGATTGAAAAAGATTTTCTTCTATAGAGGAAATCACGCACTTTATAATTGAAATCAATAATAACGATAATTAGAATGCAAACAGTTCTTATTTATCGGTGTGTGAAATGTCTCGTGTTTTAGTTGTTGATGATGATATTCAGTTGTGTGAGTTACTGGGTGAAGTGTTGGAAAATGAAGGGTATCACGTTGATACCGTTCATTGCGGTGAATCAGCTCTAGAGTTTATTCAATCAAATCCTGTTGATTTAGTCTTACTCGATGTGATGCTCCCTAATTTAAGTGGTATTCAAGTCGCAAGACGTATTTGTCAGCGTTTTGCTACTCCTATCCTTATGCTAACTGCGCTTAATGATGATGCCTCCATGCTAGATGGCTATCAAGCCGGGGCAGATCAATACATCGCTAAGCCTTTCAATGTTCCTGAGCTTTTGACCCGGATTAAGGTGATCTTACGCCGAGTTGGGTTTGAGCGACAAAGACAATCAATGGCTTCATCTAATCAAGGTTTGTGCGAGCAACTTACCCGTTTACCTTTAACCGGCACTGAAAAAGAGTTGCTCGATTATCTGATCAAAAATAATGGAATCGTTGTATCAAAATCTGACTTGCAAGTACATGTATTGAAGAAAGAACTGTGTCCATTCGACCGTAACTTAGATATGCATATCAGCAACATACGTCGAAAATTGGTGCAGGCTGGCTTATCAAAGCAACATATTAAAACTGTGCGCGGTCAAGGCTACAGCTACCTAGAGTCGGTAGGAGCATGAGTAACTGGTTTCTACGGTGCCCTGATTTCGTTATCAAGCGTAAGGATGGCTTAACGTTTCAGCTGTTCAGTTGCCTGACCGTGATTTTAGTCAGTATCCTCATCCTTCAAGGTGTCGCAGAACGAGCGCTGATGAAAGCCTTGTTGAAGGTACCTGAACCTGTCAAAGCTGAAATGTTGGATTTGGCTTATCAAGCTAATGTACTGATCGAAGAAGGGGACATGGATGAGCTTGCCGACTGGGGCAATGCCCAACGTTATTATTTATTCATTATCGATGAAAACAACCGACCTATTACCCACCGACACATGCATCCGCATTTTGAATTTAAGTTGAAGTACCTGCGTACATTAGACCATCAACTCAGTGATCGTGTGAGTAAGCCTATCTTCGGCTTGCCACTTGATAACGGCAATACACTCGTGATCCAACTGCCAGGGCAGTTTCATCCAGCAAAATCCTTTGCTCCGTATTCCTATGCGCTGAAAGCTGTGATTGCTTTGATCGTGTTATCGCTCTTTTCCATTATTATGGCGAAAAGTCTGCAGCAGCCACTCGATCGTTTAAGGGAGGCCAGTCGAAGGCTCGCACAAGGAGACTTTTCAGTGAGTGTCGTGTCTGAGTTGGATTCAACTACACGTGAATTCAATGAGCTTGCCAATGATTTTGACCATATGACCTTTGAGATTAAGTCTCTGGCTGAAAAGCAGCGTCGTTTGATTCGTGATGTATCACATGAGTTGAGGACACCGTTAGCAAGGCAGAATCTCGCATTACATTTACTACGTAGTAAGGTCGATGAAAAAAGTATGGGTTTACTCGAACGGATGGAAAGCGAAACGGAAGAGATGAATAAGCTGGTGGGTGAAATTCTTGAGTTCAGCCGCCTAGAAACCTCTCGTTATGATTCTAAGTTAACTCCAATGCATCTTGAGCAGTATTGCTCAATGCTCATTGTACAGATGCAAAATGACTTGAAACCTAATCAAACTTTGACTGGTGATTTGGAAACAGCAACATCAATGGTTAATGTTGATGAGAGGCTACTTTTGAGGGTGATCAGTAACCTTGTAGGAAATGCGATCAAATACGCAGGGGGCAATGCGGATATTGTCGTTAAGACCTACGGGCAGGTTAATGATAAGCGTTACAGTGTCATTTCTGTGGAGGATGATGGTGAAGGTATTCCAGATAACAAGATTGCAGATATCTTTGACCCGTTTACCCGCATCGAGTCAGCCAGAGATAAACAGTCTGGTGGTTACGGTCTTGGACTCGCGATCGTTAAGGAAGCTATGGGAGTGATGAATGGGCATGTTACCGCTGAGAACAGAGAAGGTGGGGGACTTAGAGTGAACCTTATGTTTCCTATCGTAGATTAAGCTTTAGGCTCAGCATTCACGCTCAGCCCCTGTAATGAGAAAATAGATGAGAGTTGAATCGTTTCGGCTCAAAGTGAACCCAATAAAAAACGCCACTGTATCAGCAGTGGCGTTTTTGTATACACGCTTTTCATTATCAGGCTAAGGCACAGCCATTAATTGCGCCTTGGCTTGAAAGTAAGAGCACCAGAGAAGCTAGATTATGCCTGTTGGCGTGCTAGCTTTACTTCTTCTTCTTTCTCACCGGCTGCTGGGTCATTGAAGCGAGCTTCGTCAAAAGATCCTTCAGATTTAGCCACAATGATAGTTACGGCACTATCACCAGTGATGTTTACGGCAGTACGGATCATGTCAAGAAGACGGTCAACACCCATGATTAATGCGATACCTTCGAGCGGCAGTCCAACTTGGTTCAATACCATCGCCAACATAACAAGACCAACACCAGGAACACCTGCAGTACCAACAGAAGCCAGTGTCGCTGTTAGGATCACCATTAGGTAATCACCCATAGTCAGGTCGATGTTGTACGCTTGTGCGATAAACGCCGTTGCAACACCCTGCATGATAGCAGTACCGTCCATGTTGACAGTTGCGCCTAGTGGAACTGTGAACGAAGCGACTTTGTTGTCTACGCCCATGCGGTTTTTAGCCGTTTCCATTGTCACTGGAATCGTTGCGTTTGAAGATGCTGTTGAGAATGCAAACATGATTGCATCTTCCATCTTACGTAGGAACGTAATTGGGCTAAGGCCTGTAAACCCTTTAAGCATCGCACTGTAAGTTACTAAACCGTGTAACAGTAGAGTACCAGCTAACACTAAGAAGTATTCCGCTAGGTTCCAAATCGCGCCCAAGCCAAGGCCTGAGAACAGTTTAGCCATCAAGAAGAACACACCGTAAGGCGCAAGGTTCATCAGAAGAGCGACAAGCTTCATGATCACTTCGTTCAAGTCGGAGAAAACCGCGGCGATACGCTCGCCAGGTTTACCCGCTGCACTGATTGCAATACCAAACAATACAGCAAATACGATAACTTGTAGCGTTTTGCCCTCAGCCATCGCCTGAATAGGGTTGGTCGGGAACATGTCGATGATGACTTGGCCCAAAGAAGGAGCATCAGCTGATTTGAAAGAGCTCGCAGCAGTAAGATCCGCACCCGCTCCAGGTTGGAACAAATTACCGATAGTCAGTGCTAGAGTGATAGCAACAGCAGTAGTACCGATATAAAGAGCAAGTGTTTTGCCACCCATACGGCCAAGAGTTGATAAATCTTTAAGAGAGCTTGTACCGCACACGAGTGAAACGAAGACGAGTGGTACAACAAGCATTTTTAAACTGGCGACAAAGATCTGTCCGCCTACTTCAAAGAGTCCGTTAACGATGTAGTTGTTAACAAATCCGCTGTCTGCAAAAAGGGATTGAATGGCAAATCCCGTTAATATGCCCACGACCATGCCGAGGATAACTCGACCAGTTAGAGACATAGGTTTCTTGGTATTCATTTAGAACACTCCTTATTATTTATAACTTTGATACCTTTCCAAAGTGAGCAGGAGATTAGCAGTCGGTTGTTTAAATCGAAAAACAAAAAATGAGTTTGGAATTACAGATGTGATCATAATCACTGATAATCGTTCAAATAAAACAAATTAAAACAAAATAATTCACCAGTCATTTACATTTATCGAGTGTTTTATACAAAAAATCGTCGTTCTGAAGGTAATAAATAAGATAAGAGGATTTTGTTATAGATGTTTGCTTATTACATTGACTGCGCAAATGGCGGTGTTTCAAAAAGTTTGGCGCATAGAACCGATTTTTAATTCAAGTGCTCGTTAAATGACTGTATTGAATTGGTTTCTTTTAACTGCAGGTTAACGACTCGTCAGCTCGTCTTTACAAAACTTTACGAATGCAAAGAATGTAAATTTAATGCAAATAGTAATAGTTATCACTTATATTCCCCCTCGAAATAATTCAGTGGTACCGGAAACGGTCTAACGGACACATCGAATAAATAACAAAGTGTTCGTCTAAAAGAATAAAAGTGGAGAAAAGGACATGTTTTCAAAAAAGCCATTGGCTTTAGTGATCGGCGCAGTATTAGCTTCACCAGCAGTATTGGCAGAAGCAGTAAAAACTGACGAGCATATGGTTGTTGAAGGTCGTGATTACGGTTATAAAGCCGACACGAATACAACAGCAATGCGCATGGAGGCGACTCAATTAGAGACTCCAGGACAAGTTACGATTATCAGTGAACAAATCATTGATGAGCAACGCGCAAGCACGCTTGGCGAAGTATTAAAAAATGATGCGTCAATTTCAGCGGGTTCTAAATCAACAAACCGTGAGCGCTTCAACCTACGTGGTTTCTCTCTAGGAAGCAGTTCTGGTTACTTGCGCGATGGCGTTCAACACTGGTCTCATTACCGTCAACCGGTAGAACTACTAGAACGTGTTGAAGTACTAAAAGGTCCTGCAGGTTTGCTCTACGGTAAATCAGCACCTGGTGGCCTTGTTAACATGGTTGCTAAGAAGCCTACGTATGAAACTCAAGTTAGCGTAAGCCAAGACATTGGTTCTGACAGCTACACACGTACTACCGCTGATGTAAGCGGTTCATTGAACGATGATCAAACTCTACGTGCTCGTCTTATTGTTTCACAAGAAAACCAAGACTCTTACCGCACACGTTTTGACGGCACAGATGTAGAGACTGACCGCTTTGTTGGTGGCCTATTTGTTGATTACGATATCAACGAAGATGTGATGCTATCTGCGCATTACGACCGTACTCAAGAGTTGGGTGATCTAGATAACGGCTCAAAGATTGATACGAAAACAGGTAAAGCGATTACCCCAAATACGGTTAATGACCAACGCTTCGCACAAACAGACAACGACGTAGCAAACTACGGTGTGGCTGTTACAGCAAACTTGAGCGATACATGGGCAGTTAAATCGGGTATCAGTCGTCAGTTTTACGAACGTCGCCGTACTGAATCAGATAACGTTATTGATTCAAAGAAAGACAGAAAAACCAAGAAAACACTAGGTTATGGTTACAAAGTGTCAGACCGTCATGATGAGTGGACGTTTGATACGGCTTACGTGGATTTTACTGGTGATGTTGATGCATTTGGTGTGAATCACCGTCTGTTGGTGGGTGCAAATGGGTTGCACTACGATTACAAGCGCCTGTACGTATCAGACTATGCTTGTTTTAACGCTTCTGAAGCAGACACAATGAAAGAGTGTGGCAAAGGCTTTGATATGCCTGCAGACATTCACTATAACAACGATGATTCAGTATCACACTCGAAGAGCCAACACTACGGTCTATATCTTCAAGATTTAGTGACGTTCAATGAACAGTGGCAAGCACTTGCTGGTGTTCGTTTCGCTTACGATGATACAACGAGCAGTTCTGGTAAAGAAGAGAGCTACAATAACATCCTACCTAAGTTCGGTGCGATTTACTCTCCGGCGCCAAACGGTTCTATTTACGCGGTTTACTCTGAAAGTTTTGAACCTGTAAGTGAGATTTCTGATAAAGATGATGTGAACTTCGGCCAGTCTCAAGATGCGAAGAAAGGTACACTTTATGAGCTAGGCTCAAAGTGGGAACTGTTTGATGAGCGTTTATTCGTATCAGGAGCAGTATTCCAGATCACACAAACGAACATGCAAGTTACAGAAGACCTTCCTGCATCTCATGCAAAAGATACTCGTACTACACAGGTGGGTGAGCAAGTTCACACTGGTGTGGAGCTAGCTGCGACGGGCTACGTGACGGATGCGTTCTCTGTAAGTGCATCAACAATGTTCTTAGATGCTGAATATAAGAATGACCCTGCTCTTAATGGTAAAACACCAGCAGACGTTCCTGAATTTACTGCAAGCATCTGGTCTACTTACGCATTCAACAACGGTACTGATGTAAACCTAGGTGTGTATCACGTAGGTGAGCGTTACACTGAAAGTGCTAACACGTTTAAGAAAGACGCTTACACTCGTGTAGATGCTGGTGTTGCACATACGATTAAGTACGATGAAAACTTAGACTTTGTTGCACGCTTTAATGTAGAGAACTTATTCGATACAGATTACCTAGAAGGTGGCAGCACTCGCGGCGTTGTTGTTGGCGAAGGTCGTAACTACATGGCTACGTTACAGGTAAAATACTAATTTGTTAGTAGGGTACTATTGGCAGCTTAAATATTAAGGGGAAGGTTTCGACTTTCCCCTTTCTTGATTCTGCTATTTAGTAAAAATACCCCTAGCAATGCGAGTGGTTTTTAATGATAATGAGACTGCTTATCAATAAAACTCATTTGTTCTTCTTCTAAAGTAAATGACTACAATTATGAATCTTTTAAAAACTAGCCTAGCACTTGCCATCAGTTTGGTTGCAACGTCATCGATGGCAAACAGCTTGGATCAAGCTCAATCAATTCAAAACAAGACCAATAACGCGTCGGCTTCGAGCCAAAAGGTTATTGATAAAAGCTCACAAGCAACATTATTGTTGCAAGCTGAGGTTGAGCGTCTGCAAGAAGAAGTGAAAAATTTAGAAATCTATCACGATCATCTTGCCGCATTGGTTAAGAGCCAAGATCAAGAAGCGCAGAGTATTGAAGGGCAGATCGACGAAATCAAACTAACACGTCAAGGTGTTGTGCCTTTAATGTACAAGATGATCGATGGTCTCCGGGAAGTTATTGAAAGCGATCTACCTTTCAAGACAAATAGCCGTCTGCGTCGCGTTGAAAAGCTGAAAGCGATGATGACTCGTGCTGATGTCAGTGATGCTGAAAAATATCGCCGTATTTTAGAGGCGTACCAAATTGAAGTGGATTACGGTATTAAGCTAAGTTCTTATTCAAGCCGTGTCGAGTTAAGTCAAGATAAAGTGCTTGAAGTTGATATTTTGCATCTTGGCCGCATTTCACTGGTCGCTCGTAACTTAAATGGTACCCAATATTGGTCTTGGGACCAAAATAGCGATCAATGGCAAGAGTTGGATTCTTCGATGAAATCTGAGTTGGACAAAGCGTACGATATTGCTAATAAGCAAGCGTCTCCAAGCTTAATTACTTTACCTGTTTCTTTAACTGTTGCGGAGGTTAAGTAATGAACTTAAAGCCATTAGCAGCATTGCTTTGCATTACGTCAATTTCATTTTCTGCTTTCTCTGCATCAGACACGACAGCTCAGCTTGTTAACAAAGCAAAATCAGAGAGTCGCACGCAAGCGTCTCATAACGTAATTCGTGAAGCTGACTTTAAAAAGACAGAACAACAACTCAAAGCGATCAAAGCACAGCTTGAAGCTAAACGTAGCTCTATTCAAGGTGCGACCGATGTTCTGACTCAGACATTCAGTGATAACGAAAACAAGCTTGCTCGTTTAGAAGAGAAACTGCGTTTAGAAACAGGTAGCTTAGGTGAGTTGTTTGGCGTTGTAAGACAAAATGCAAAAGACCTTGAACATGAGCTTACGGATACAGTAACTAACGTAGATCGCGCAGCGTATACAGAAACTGTTTATCAAATCGTGGACGCAAAATCATTACCGTCAATGCCCCAGTTAACAGGTCTTTGGTTGAGCATGATGGAGCAAATTCAAGCAAGTTCAGAGATAAGCAAGTCGACAGTTTCACTAGTTAATAGTGAAGGGGTCACTGAAAAGGCAGAAGCTTATCGACTGGGTTCTATTGGCTTAGTTGCTGAGTCAGGTTACGTATGGTGGGATGCTAGACATCAAGATGCAATAGTTTACTTGAAGCAGCCTTCACAAGGTCCAACACTGGCGTCGCTTTCTACTTTAGCTAATGGCGAAGTGTCTAACGTGGTCGTCGATCCTTCTCGTGGATTCATGCTAGAACAATTAGCTTTGGAACCAAGCCTAGCTGATCGTCTGCAAGCCGGTGGCCTAGTAGGTAAAGTTATTCTTGGCTTGTTGGCAATTGGCTTAATCATCGCATTGGTTCGTGGTATTTCTTTGGCTATCGCTCGTCAGAAGATTCGCGCTCAACTTAAAAAACCTGAACAAGCGGGAGACAACCCTCTGGGTCGTGTTCTTGCGGTTTACAGCAAAGAGAAAAATCAAACAGTAGAAGCATTAGAACTGCGACTTTTAGAAGCGGTAGTGGATGAACAAACTCACCTAGAGAAAGGTTTATCAATGCTGAAGCTTCTAGCTGCTCTAGCACCAATGCTTGGCTTGCTAGGTACCGTAACCGGCATGATAGAAACATTCCAAGTGATCACACAGTTTGGTAATGGTGACCCTAAAGTAATGGCGGGCGGCATTTCGATGGCACTTGTTACAACGGTACTTGGCCTTGTTGCTGCAATGCCACTGCTATTGGCACACAACATTCTGAGTACTCAGTCAGAGAACATTCGTAATATTTTGGAGAAACAGGGCATTGGCCTTGTTGCTGAGCAGGCAGAGAAGTCTATTGAACCAAGCGCTGTTGTTTCACAAGTTGGGACTGCCGCGTAATGGATATTTTGTCGGGTTCTCTATTACCAGCGAGTTGGTTAACGAGTAACTGGCTGCTGTCTTTATCAAACTTTATGGATCAGGGCGGTTTCGTCCTGTGGTGGCTAGCGGCTGTCGTCCTCGTTTTTTGGGTACTTGTGGTAGAACGTGTGCTTTATCTCGCGTTCTATTTTCCAAAGCAACGCCAAGCTTGGATTACAAAGTGGCATGAAAGAGAAGATCACTCTTCTTGGCATGCTAAAGCCATTCGTGAAGGTTGGTTGGGGCAAGCGAGTATCTTGCTTAACCAAAACTTGAACTTTATTAAGCTGTTAGTTGCTATTTGTCCGATGTTGGGTTTGCTCGGTACCGTAACCGGTATGATCCCCGTTTTTGATGTCATGGCGACTCAAGGAAGCAGTGATCCTAAATTGATGGCCTCAGGTATCTCGTTGGCAACTTTACCAACGATGGCGGGTATGGTTGCTGCATTAGCGGGCATGTTTGTTCATGCTCGTTTAGCGAAAGTCTGTAACCGCTTAGAATTGAAATTAGAAAAATCTTTAAGGAGTCAACGATGAGACTCGGTCGACGTCATTCTAAAAACGAAGAGGCTCAAATAGACCTTACTTCGATGCTTGATATCGTATTCATCATGCTTATTTTCTTCATTGTGACGAGTTCATTTGTTCGTGAATCTGGTGTTGAAGTCAATCGCCCGCAAGCTTCAAATGTAGTGAGCCAAAAAGATGCAGGTATCTTTGTCGCGATTACTTCTGCGAATGACATTTTCATAGATAAACGTGTTGTGGATGTTGAACGTGTTCAAGCGACGTTAGAACACTTGTTGCTAGAACAACCTGATGCTTCTTTGGTTATTCAGGCGGACGAGCATGCTTATAACGGTACGGTTGTTAAAGTGATGGACGCTGCCAAAGGTGCGGGTGTTAAAAATATTGCGCTTGCAGCTGAAAAGCGATGATCTTGGAGGATCTTAATCAATGATTCGCCTATTTCTTGCATTACCTTTAGCGGGAGCGTTGGGTTTAGCACTATTTTCTTTCATGGCTTGGATGGTCGATAATGGACACCAACGTTCGCCAGACAACAGTGAGACGTTAAGTTTCAACATGGTGATGGTTGAACAAGAACAAGAAGTACAGAGAAGACAACGTGCAGTCCCGGAACAACCCGAAATGCCAGAGCCGCCACCGCAAGCGCAAACGTCTCAGTCGCAAGCTGAAGTAACGCCTCTGAATTCAATGTCTTCACTGTCTTCACTGGATTTGAATACTTCAATTGAAGGCCTAGCGATTAACGCTCCAACATTTTCTGATTTTGGGTCAAATCAACAGGTAATGCCGCTTTATCGAGTTGAACCTCGATATCCAGCAAAAGCGCTAAAGCGTGGCGCAGAAGGGTATGTCATTTTGTCTTTTACAATCGATGAAACAGGACGTTCTGTTGATATTCAAGTTACGGATGCAAATCCACGTCGTATGTTTGAACGTGAAGCGATAAGAGCACTTAAAAAATGGAAGTATCAACCAAAAGTCGTCGATGGAAAAGCGGTAGCGCAGGTTGGTCAAACCGTGAAACTAGAGTTTAAGTTGGCAAAATGATGAAACAGATATGGATATTAGTGGGCTTGTTGATAATGCCCCTTACAGTACAGGCAAAAGAGCTTACCCAATACACCGTTATTCGTGTTCAAAAGGCGAATAAACTTGCTCAAGAGGAGCAGGTTAAACAGGCGATTGAGGTTTTGGCTAGTTTGGAGTTATCTAAAGGCTATGACAAAGCCTATGTCGCTCGCATGCTTGGTGTGTTTTACTGGCAAGATGGTAAAACAGAGACGGCAATCAAGCAGCTTACTTATGCAGTGGATAGTGGCTTATTGGTCGATGAACAAGCTTGGGTAACGAAACGTATGTTAGCTGATTTACTGCTTAGCGAGCAGGATTTTAAAGCGGCATTACCACACTATTATGAGCTCGTTAAAACAGCACCGGAAACTGAAAAGAAAGACACGCTATGGATGCGAATTGCTCAAGCTGAATACCAAATTGAAAACTGGACGAAAGTACTGGTGGCCATTGGTAATCGCGACAAGTTCAATTCAAAACCACAGTTGTCGCCTCTCTCGTTAAAGCTGGGTGCTCAACTACAGTTAAAACAATGGAAGCAATCAATTCCTACGTTAGAAAGTTTAGTTGAACTTCAACCCGAAAAAGACAACTGGTGGCGTCAACTGGTCGGGATTCAGTTAAGGCTAGAGCGTAGCCGAGATGCGTTGAATACCTTAGCGCTTGCTGAGCTACAAGGTGTTGAACTGAATAATTCAGACCGTAGGCTACTTGCTCAACTGTACGCGAAACGAGGCATCCCTGAGCGCGCTGCGCAAGAAATTAGCAAGTTAGATGACGCAAACAGCGATGTTCAACTTCTGGCTGAGCAAGCAACCTACTGGCAGCTAGCGAAAGAGTGGGACAATGCTATTGAAGTGTGGACGTTAGCGTCGAATATGAACACTCGATACCATTGGAATGTTGCTCAATTATTGGTTCAGCAAGGTTACTACAAGCGAGCTCTGGTTGTTTTAGACAAAGTGAAAGACAAGAACAAGCAAGCTGACGTTGCATTAGCGAAAGTACGTTCATGGTATAAGTTGAAGAACTTAGATAATGCTCTCGCTCAAGCTAAGCGCGCGAACAACATTGAACCGTCTCCTGAGGCTAAAGGGTGGATCAAATATCTTACTCAGCTACGAACAGTCAGTGATAACGGAAACGTCTAACCGCTCATAGCAAACAGAAGACAAGAAACAGCATATTAGAAACAAGAAAAGCAAAAGGGTGTCATTTGATTGTTCA
>NZ_JBFRVX010000159.1:0-462 GCF_041475345.1 Vibrio sp. 10N.222.48.A3
GCTGAAAAAGTCGGAAAACTGGTTTTCACGTAGGAAGTTGCCCAAGGTAACATCCGGTGTGAACTCGTTACTTTCGAATTGAGCCTTACACAGTTTGTTGAACTTGAGGATGTCAGACACTAAAGACCAGAACTGAGGTTTGAAGATGTTACTCCTCTGCGCGAATAACGAATTGATGCTATGGCCGTTGTATTCGAATTTAGTTGTGGTGTTGTGTACGCTGAAGCTCATTTCGGTCGGTTGCCTTTCAACACCGAGTTGTGCGAGTAGCTGATTGAAATTCGGGTAGGTTCGATCGTTGAATACTATGAAACCTGTATCTATCGAAAACGCCGAGCCTTGATGTTCAATATCAACGGTAGCGGTGTGGCCCCCAACATAATCGTTCTTTTCGAATACGGTCACGTCGTGGTGCTTATCTAATATGTGTGCGCAAGTCAGTCCAGAGATGCCTGAACCTAT
>NZ_JBFRVX010000159.1:1208-2911 GCF_041475345.1 Vibrio sp. 10N.222.48.A3
AGAGATGCCTGAACCTATAATGGCGATTTTCTTCATTGTTATACCATCCTTGAAGCGAGTTTTTGCCAAACTGGAGTTGGAAGCATTCTTAGTAGCTTCATCAACATGATGAATCGTCTTGGGAAATCGATTTCACTCTTTCCTTGAGCAATACCATTTACGATTCGCTGAGTTGCGGCCTCACTACTAATAATCATAGGCATAGAGAAGGTATTTCGCTCGGTTAATGGCGTTTCAACAAAGCCTGGGTGCACAATTGAGACATGAATATTGTGCTCGGCCAGATCAACCGACAGTGTTCTGCCTAAGTAGGTGAGGGCTGCCTTTGAAGCGCCATAAGCCTCGGCTCTTGGCAAAGGTAAAAAGCTGGCGCTGGAGCTTACTAAAACCAAACGGCCGCCCGGCTTAATGTTTTTTAACCAGGCTTTAAGGGCGTAGCCAATTGAAATTAGATTGATGTTGATGACGCGCTCGAAAAGCTCGGCATCAAAATTCACGGGGTCGTTGATGTACTCACAATCACCCGCGTTCAAGATCAGTAGGTCGAGCTGCTTATCTTGTTCGAGTGCAGGGAAATTGTGGTAATCGGTCAAATCAAAACAGAGTGGGTCAATTGACGAGTGCGATAAGTCTGTCTCGTGAGAATCAACCAAGGCTTGCAGCTTGTCTGGGTTACGGCCACAAGCAATCACCTGATGCCCTTGTTGAGCATAATCGATAGCGAGTGATTGGCCGATGCCTGAGGTCGCGCCTGTGATCATAATACGCATTATTGGCTCGCTCTCTTTTTGATGGATTTGATGGCGCAGCCCAGAACTGGAATGTGTTCATACAACATAGAGCCGACATCAAGATAGTCTCTGTGATAGACCACTTGACCGTCGAGCATCTTAAGGTGACTGTGTCCTTGCACTTCGATTGGCTTTTGCCCATTTAATTGCTTGTGAGCAAACTGCATCGTCCAATACACCGAAGCTTCGTCGTTCACTTCGAAAGTGTGTTCGATATGAAAGTAACAGCTCGTTACCTGGGTGTAGAGGTTCTCGAAGTAGTGCGTAAGCGCCGAAATACCGCTGACATGATGCAGCGGGTCTTGGAATTCAATATCAGGGTGATAAACTGTCTTAAGCACGTCGAAATTGTCGGTTCCGAGTTCTCGATACATGTTGAGAAAGTTATCAAGCCATAGAGAGTTATCCATAATATTCACTCTAATTATTTGAAGAAGGCTAAGGCTCTCAATCGTGCTTCTTTGTGCTCAACGATGGGTTGCCAGTATTCGCTGTCTATTCCGTTTTTAGCGATAAAGTCATGTGGGAAATGCACATGCTTATCTGGGATATTTTGCAGCTCTGGTATGTACTTACGAATAAAAATTCCTTTTGGATCAAACTTTTCACTCTGAGTGATTGGATTGAAAATTCGAAAGTAGGGTTGAGCATCACAGCCAGTACTTGAGGCCCACTGCCAGCCACCATTATTCGCGCTGAAATCACCATCGATAAGGTGCGACATAAAGAAACGCTCACCCCAACGCCAATCGATCAGCAGGTGCTTGGTTAGGAAGCTTGCCACCACCATTCTTAGCCTGTTGTGCATCCAGCCTGTCTCAACCAATTGACGCATTGCTGCATCAACTAATGGGTAGCCTGTTTTTCCTTCGCACCACGCTTTAAAGCTCGGGTTGTCGTGATACCAATCTA
>NZ_JBFRVX010000160.1:0-703 GCF_041475345.1 Vibrio sp. 10N.222.48.A3
ACTTTGACGACCAATCCAAACAGCTCATCGATTTGTGCCAGCAGCTTGATGCCAAGTGCGTCTACGCTAACTCTGAACCAGAGGTCGATGAACAAGCTCATTTCAAGCGGCCTAAACCTCAAGATCAGCGATTGTGACGTTATGCTGCCACTCGGTAGCGTTCTCAACAAACAAGGCGAGATGTTCAAAGTCTTTACGCCCTTTAAGAACGCTTGGTTAAAAGAAGTTCAGGTGAAAGGCATCATCTGCAGTCCAGCTCCTGTCGTGCCGACTGAACGTTCACAAACACAGCTTCCTGACGACTTACAAGCCTTAACCCTCTCCGCTGGCTATGATTTCGACTTTCCTCGTGTTGATTCAAGTCGCTGGCCATTAAGCCAAGATGTATTGGGCAATGTGATCCCCAATTTCTTAGGCAATAAAGTCAACGACTACGCACGTCTGAGAGATATTCCCTCAGTTAAAGGAACATCGGGCCTATCACCTTATTTAGCAATTGGCGCAGTGAGCCCACGTTGGTTAGCGATTCAATTGATTCAGCAACAACCCGATCTGTTATTTGATACGCAATTACCGGCCTTTTGTTGGCTCAACGAATTGATTTGGCGAGATTTTTATAAGCATTTGATGTTCCACCATCCTAAACTGGTTAAAGGCGCTAACTTTCAGCAGAAATACAACGGCTTAGATTGGTATCACGACA
>NZ_JBFRVX010000161.1:0-3835 GCF_041475345.1 Vibrio sp. 10N.222.48.A3
AAATTAAGCTTATTTACGGCTTCGGCTGTTTACGATTTAACTGTTGCGATGAGGCTTTTCTTAGTAGACAAGAGTATCGCGACATGAAGCCTTTTAATTAAGTGCTCTAACAGAGAAATAAATACAAAATATCATGACTGAAAAATTACCTTTAGCGTTGTTTTTAATGGGCCCAACGGCATCAGGAAAAACAGATTTAGCTATCCGCTTGCGTCAGAAATACCCGGTAGAGATCATCAGTGTCGATTCGGCGCTAATCTACAAAGACATGGATATTGGTACTGCTAAGCCGGATGCAGGAGAGCTCGCGCTCGCGCCTCATCGCTTGATTGATATTCTCGATCCAAGCGAAGCGTATTCTGCGGCTGACTTTCGTCGTGATGCGATCAGTGAAATGAATAAGATTGTAGCGGAAGGTAAAATCCCGCTACTTGTTGGTGGCACAATGCTTTACTACAAGGCATTGTTGGAAGGTTTATCGCCACTACCCGCCGCGGATCAAGAGATTCGTAAGCAGATTGAAGCGGAGTCTATTGAACAGGGTTGGCAGGCATTGCATGATCAATTAAGAGAGATAGATCCCGTATCCGCTGAAAGAATACACCCAAATGATCCACAAAGGCTTTCAAGGGCATTGGAAGTTTATCGAATTTCGGGTAAAACATTAACAGAGCTAACTCAAACGAAAGGCGATAGCCTGCCATTTCGTGTAAAACAATTTGCAATAGCTCCCAAGGAAAGGAAAGAACTCCATCGCCGCATTGAGCTGCGTTTCGAGAAGATGATAGAAGCGGGATTTGAAGATGAAATGAAAGCGTTGTACGCCAGAGAGGATCTTCACCCTGAACTACCATCGATCCGATGCGTTGGTTATAGGCAGATGTGGGATTATTTAGATGGGAATTGCGATTTAGACGAAGCGGTTTTCCGTGGTGTCTGCGCAACCCGTCAATTGGCCAAGCGACAAATCACCTGGTTACGCAGTTGGGATGATTTAACTTGGTTGGATAGCGAAAACATTGAACAGGCGTTAGAAACTCTTTCAGATGCAATAGCATCTGATTAGTATTGCTGTGTATAATGTGATCGCTTTTGCGTGAATATACTCTGGAAAGGATCAGTTGTTGAGGCTTTTAAAAATCACAGCCTTTCAATAACAACGGAGTTTTTTTATTCGTTTAGCTCAGATGCAAAGGCCGCACCTTTTTGTGCACCACTAGCTAAATAATTACAACAAAATATAAATAAGGAAAATAAAATGGCTAAGGGGCAATCGCTACAAGACCCATTCCTAAATGCACTCCGTCGTGAGCGCATTCCAGTCTCTATCTATCTTGTTAACGGCATCAAGCTGCAAGGTCAGATCGAGTCTTTCGATCAATTCGTGATCTTATTGAAGAACACAGTAAACCAAATGGTTTACAAGCATGCGATTTCTACTGTGGTTCCTGCTCGTGCAGTGAGTCACCACAGCGGCGAGCAACAACGCGCGCCATCTGATCGTCCTGAGAAGACTGAAGATTAATCGTTCAATTGATACAGCTTGCGCTGTAATAAGGAGTTGGTTGCTTGTTTGACCGTTATGAATCCGGCGAGCGAGCCGTACTTGTTCATATCAACTTCACGCAAGAGGGAGAATGGGAAGACCTGAGCGAATGTGAAATGCTGGTCTCCTCAGCGGGGGTAGAAACGCTACAAGTGATTACTGGTAGCCGACAATCCCCACTCCCTAAATACTACGTTGGAGAAGGTAAAGCCCTAGAAATCGCACAAGCTGTTCAGCTAACCGGTGCTGAAATTGTGATTTTTAACCACTCCCTCTCTCCTGCCCAAGAGCGAAACCTCGAGCAATTGTGTAAATGTCGTGTGATTGATCGCACGGGTTTGATCTTAGATATCTTTGCACAACGTGCGCGAACTCATGAAGGTAAGCTACAAGTTGAGCTCGCTCAGCTTCGTCATATCTCTACTCGATTGATTCGTGGTTGGACTCACCTTGAAAGGCAGAAAGGTGGTATTGGTCTTCGTGGTCCAGGTGAAACTCAACTGGAAACCGATCGACGTTTGTTGCGTGACCGTATAAAGGCAATATTACGTCGTTTAGCGAAAGTCGCTAAGCAGCGTGAACAAGGACGACGTGCTCGTAATCGAGCTGAAATCCCAACAATTTCTTTGGTTGGTTATACCAACGCGGGGAAATCAACACTTTTCAATCGCATCACAAGTGCTGGTGTTTATGCGGCAGACCAACTGTTTGCAACCTTAGACCCAACACTACGTAAGATTGATTTGGCAGATGTCGGGCCTGCAATTCTCGCAGATACCGTAGGTTTTATCCGCCATCTACCACACGACTTGGTCGCTGCGTTCAAGGCTACGTTACAAGAGACGCAGGAAGCTGACATTTTGTTACATGTTGTTGATGCCAGTGATGACCGCTTTCGTGAGAACATTCAGGCTGTTCATGAAGTATTAGAAGAAATCGATGCTCATGAAGTGCCAACCCTTGTAGTCATGAACAAAATTGACTGCATGGAAGACCAAAAACCTCGAATTGAAAGAGACGAAGAGGGCGCACCTCGCGCTGTTTGGGTTTCTGCAATGGAAGGAGAAGGCATTGAACTGCTGTTTGAAGCTTTAACTGAGCGTTTAGCAAGTCAAATGGTTCAATTCCGATTGTGTATTCCACATCAACATCAGGGCCGTATTCGTAGCTTATTCTTTGAGATGAAATGTATTCAACAAGAAGAGTATGATGAAAATGGTAACTTGTTGATAGGTATCCGAATGCAACAAATAGATTGGTCTAAACTTGAAAAAAGAGAAGGGGCGCTCTTAGGTGGCTTTATCGTTACCAAAGAGACTGCTACAGTATAACGTCATATCAAATGATGGAGCTTTCTAATGGCGTGGAATGAGCCTGGAAATAACAACAACGGCGATAATAACGGCCGCGATAACGACCCTTGGGGTAAGAACAATAATCGCGGCGGCCGAGATCAAGGACCGCCAGACTTAGACGAAGTGTTTAGTAAACTAAGTCAAAAGTTAGGTGGCAAGTTTGGTAAAAAAGGTGGCAACGGTAACGGGCCATCTATTGGTGGTGGCGGTGCGATTGGCTTTGGTGTCATTGCTGTCATTGCGATTGCTATCTGGTTCTTCGCTGGTTTCTATACCGTTGGCGAAGCAGAAAGAGCAGTAGTACTTCGACTGGGTCAGTTCGACCGTATCGAGGAACCTGGTCTTAACTGGCACCCACGCTTTATCGATGAAATCAAAGATGAGCAACTGGTAAACGTTCAAGCGATTCGTTCTCTACGTGCTGCTGGCACCATGCTAACGAAAGATGAAAACGTTGTGACCGTTGAAATGGGTGTTCAATACCGTGTTTCTGACCCATACAAATACTTGTATCGTGTAACGAATGCAGACGACAGTTTACGCCAAGCAACCGATTCTGCGCTTCGTGCGGTAATTGGTGACTCACTAATGGATAGTATCTTGACAAGTGGTCGTCAGCAGATTCGTCAAAGCACTCAAGAAACGTTGAACCGTATTATTGATAGCTACGACATGGGTATTCTGATTGTTGACGTGAACTTCCAGTCAGCACGTCCACCTGAGCAAGTGAAAGATGCATTTGATGATGCTATCGCGGCTCGTGAGGATGAAGAGCGTTTCGAGCGTGAAGCTGAAGCTTACCGAAATGATATTCTTCCAAAAGCAACAGGTCGTGCTGAGCGTTTGAAGAAAGAAGCGGTGGGTTACTCAGAGCGCACAGTTAATGGTGCTCTAGGTCAAGTAGCTCAGTTCGAGAAACTGCTACCTGAATACC
>NZ_JBFRVX010000162.1:0-2254 GCF_041475345.1 Vibrio sp. 10N.222.48.A3
CAAATATATACCATTCGTTATCAAAGATAAATTTATAACCGCATGAAAAACCGTGCTAATGACGAGTTATAGCGACAAATTCGATCATATTAGGGCTATGTTGCACAGCTGTACTCGCTAATCGTTTGAGTCGTTATAACTTCATTCAAATGAGTTTTACGGCCATCTATCGGACTGTGCTTATTGCTTATAGGCCATAGATTGCTGCTTATGGGTCATAGATTGTTGCTTTAGGATACAGCGACTTTCAGATGAACAAAAAAAAGGAGCTCTAATGAGCTCCTTATTTAGTTACGACTTAATGCTTTTGCTTAGAAAATACTTAAAAAGTGTTTCCTATAGATGCTCTAGAATACCGAGACAGCTCTGTTTCGCATCACCAAACAACATCTGCGTATTCTCTTTGAAGAACAGTGGGTTTTGCACACCTGCGTAACCTGTGTTCATCGAACGTTTGAATACGATAACGTTCTGAGCATTCCAAACTTCAAGTACTGGCATGCCAGCGATTGGGCTGTTTGGATCTTCAAGTGCTGCTGGGTTCACAGTGTCGTTTGCACCGATAACCAAAACAGTATCGGTCTCATTGAAGTCATCGTTGAGTTCATCCATTTCAAGAACGATATCGTAAGGTACTTTTGCTTCAGCAAGTAACACATTCATGTGACCCGGTAACCTACCAGCAACTGGGTGGATACCAAATCGAACATTGATGCCCTGCGCTCGTAGCTTCTCAGTGATTTCATGCACTGGATATTGAGCTTGAGCTACTGCCATGCCATATCCAGGAGTGATGATGACTGACTTTGAATTTTTCAGCATGTCAGCCACGTCTTCAGCTGATGTTTCGCGGTGTTCACCTTGCTCTTCATCACCATCAGACACAACCACATCTTGGCCGAATCCACCAGCAATAACGCTGATGAAAGAGCGATTCATCGCCTTACACATGATGTAAGAAAGAATTGCACCTGACGAACCAACCAATGCACCGGTTACGATAAGCAGATCGTTCGCAAGCATGAAACCTGCCGCTGCTGCTGCCCAACCAGAATATGAGTTCAGCATAGAGACAACCACTGGCATATCTGCGCCACCAATCGATGCCACTAGGTGGTAACCGAATGCGAATGCGATAAGAGTCATCACCATTAGCGCGAACATGCTGCCGTCCGCTTTAACGAACATAATCATCAGTAGTGTAGAAACTACGATCGCCGCTAGGTTCCACTTATGCTTATGAGGGATGTTCAATGCAGACGAAGAGATAACGCCGCGAAGCTTACCAAACGCAACAATAGAACCCGTGAACGTCACCGCACCGATAAACACGCCAAGGAACACTTCCACTAGGTGGATCACGTGCTCTGCATGAATATCAGCAGGGTTGATAGAAACGGTAGCAGGTGGGTCAATGTAACTGTTGTAACCTACAAGTACTGCTGCCATACCTACGAAGCTGTGCAGAATTGCCACCAGCTCAGGCATTTCAGTCATTTCTACTTTTCTTGCGTAGTGGATACCAATACCACCACCGATCACCATAGCAATGATGATCCATACAATACCTGCAGAATGTGGGCCAAAGATCGTCGCGATCAACGCGATTGCCATACCCGTGATACCGTAATAGTTACCTGCACGCGCAGATTCCTGTTTCGACAACCCAGCCAAGCTCATAATAAAGAATACAGCAGCCACAATATAAGCTGCTTGTACTAATCCTTCAGACATCTGTCACTCCTTAGTCTTTACGGAACATTTCAAGCATACGTTTGGTTACGGTAAAGCCACCAAAGATGTTGATACTTGCAATTAATACGGCAATAAATGATAAGAACGTGACAACGCCACTTCCTTGTCCTATCTGTAACAGTGCACCGACTACAATGATTCCTGAAATCGCGTTAGTTACGGACATCAAAGGCGTATGCAGAGAATGGCTTACATTCCAAACGACGTAATAACCCACCACACAAGCGAGTACAAAAACGGTAAAGTGAGATAAGAACGCAGCAGGAGCAACTGAAGCTACCCAAGCAAATGCACCTACAGCAACCGCCATGCCTGCCACTTTCTTAATTGGAGAAACCAGCTCTTCAACTTTAGGCTCCGGTTTAACCGCTTTGGGCTTAGCTTGTTGTGGTTGAGCTGAAACTTGAATTGGTGGTGCAGGCCAAGTGACTTCACCCTCTTTAACCACGGTAACACCGCGTAGCACGACATCTTCAAAGTCAATATTGATGTTGCCATC
>NZ_JBFRVX010000163.1:0-3561 GCF_041475345.1 Vibrio sp. 10N.222.48.A3
GATTACGCTCAACTATATCGTTAAGTAGTAGATAAAGAAGCGATAAATAATGGTAGCCATCGTAGACGCTCATTGAGCGACACGGTTAAAGATTACAAATAATGGAATTGAACATGATGAAACAGACAAAAATAAAGGCGCTTGCTCTTGCAGGTGTAATGGCGTTCGGTCTAGCAGCAACGACGACTGCGCAAGCTCACCCTCGTTGGGTTTTGCCTTCTCATTTCACCGTTTCTAAAGAAGGTGGTGACTGGTTAACATTTGATGTGACGGCATCCCACGGTACGTTTGTTTTTGATAAGCCAGCAGGAAGTGATAAAGCATTCGTTATCATGCCTGATGGCCGTAACGAGCGTCCTAACTTCGTTGTAAAAGGCAAGCGTCGCTCAATGTTTGATTTCTAT
This sequence comes from Vibrio sp. 10N.222.48.A3, assembly GCF_041475345.1. Classification (NCBI taxonomy): domain Bacteria; kingdom Pseudomonadati; phylum Pseudomonadota; class Gammaproteobacteria; order Vibrionales; family Vibrionaceae; genus Vibrio; species Vibrio sp. 10N.222.48.A3. Next base: position 405 of record NZ_JBFRVX010000163.1, read on the forward strand.
TTTGAGGAAGAAGGTACACACAAAGTAGCAATCAACAATGAACCAACGTACTGGACACAGTACAAAGCGGGTCGTCGTGACACAGTAAAATGGATTAAAGCGACTAAAGCTGAGCGTGATGCCTTATTACCTGAAAAATCACGTGACGTGGTAACTCAAGTTGGTTTCACTCGCGCAGAAAGTTACATCACAGTAGGCAAGCCAACGGATTCAGTTTTCAAAATTGAAGGCAAGCTTCTTGAAATGAAGCCTGTTACACACCCTTCAGACATCGTTGAAGGCGAACCGGTGACATTCCAATTCTTCTACAACGGTGAAATCCAGAAAGACGTGAAAGCGGAAATTACTCGTGAAGGTACGCTTTACCGCAATCACCAAGAGCAGATTGATGTAGTGAGCGATGAAAACGGTGAAATCACGTTTACTCCAGACGTAGCGGGTCGTTACGTAATGAAAGCGAACTACAAAGGTGAGTTGGTTGACAACCCACTGGCAGACAAAGCAAGTACGAATGTGCACCTGACATTCGAAGCATTGCTTCAATAGTCGGTTTTATCGGGAGAAAGCTCCTGATTATTAGATAAAAAAGACAAGGGCTCATTAGAGCCCTTTAACGGTCAGTATACCACTGAAAATTTGTAACGTGGCGAGGGTACGAACGATGAAAATAACAATAAAAGCAAACACCATAATTGCTCCGTGCTTAGCTCTGGGGCTTGGTTTAGCGGCATTACCTGCGCAAGCACACTTTCCATTGATGAGCTGTTGGTTTGAAGGCAAAACGGTTGCCTGTGAGGCAGGTTACTCTGATGGTAGTAAAGCGATAGATTACGCAGTCGCGATGTACGACTATGAAGACAACTTGATAGCGAAAGAGATGACGGATAAACGCTCTATTGTCGAATTTCCAAACCCAAATTCTGAGTTTTACCTCGTGTTTGATTCAGGTCACGAGTTTCCTGTTGAAGTCGACGTTGTAGAGATCAAAGAAAAATGATGATTCAAAGTGTACGCGCTGACACAGGCGGAAGAGAGGGCAAGTGGGTTGGCCTAATCATTATATTCATCCTTTGTTTTGCGACGGTTGCTATTCCGTTTAATCAAGCAGAATCTCATATCGAAGTGACCCTTGATCACCAAGTCTTGGTGACTGATGTTGAGCAAGAAAACTTGGCGATGCTGTCAGAACTCCGTTTGGCTCATGAAGAGATTCGAGATCTTCGTATGGACTTAGACGGCGATTGGCCAAGTGTTGTGTCACTTAAAGATGAATGGGTCGCGCCTTTTGTTGAAGACCAGAGTTGGAAACGCAAAGGTTCTCATACTTGGTTATTGGACGAGCGTGGTTACTACTTTTCTACGCCAAGTGAACACGCTACATCAAGTGAATATGCTGCACAAAGCGATCATGGCTTCGCGGACTCCTTTATTTTGAATGCGAATAGTGTTTCTCCGGAAATCTGGATTTTCTTTGGTGGTGTCGCAAGCAAACCTACTCAATTTGATGAAAATACATTGGAATCTGCAGGCTGGAAATTGGTGGTGAATGAGTCAGAAGTTGCTGATCAGCATGAAGCTTCTTCACATTAATCCCGGACTCTCGAAAAACAAAATGCTCACTAATAAGAGATTTACTATGCGATTCATGACTCTATTGATGTCGTTAATGGCGGTGCTATCGACACCCAATGCATTGGCAAAAGAATACACAGTCGACAGCGATAAGTTGACGATAGGCATTACCCTACAGCCTTACTATAGCTACGTAAAAGCAGTGGTAGGTGACAAAGTGAACATCCTTCCTTTGGTTGATGCTGGCTTTAACCCGCATAATTATTTGCCACAACCGAATGACTTGAAGCGATTGAGCCAGATGGATGCAATCGTGGTAAACGGTATTGGCCACGATGACTTCGCATTAAAAGTCATTTCAGCTGCGCAACGTGATGATTTAATGGTTATTGAAGCGAACAAAGAAGTACCTCTACTTCCTGCATTAGGCCAGTCTGTTGGCCAAGGCGCAGTGAACCCACATACGTTTGTTGGACTTTCTACAACAATCCAAAAGGTTTACACCATCGCGAGCGAAGTTTCTAAGCTCGACCCAGACAACGCTACGTTTTATCGCAAGAACGCACGTAAATACGCCAAGCAATTTCGCTTTATGAAGCGCGATGCGATGTTGTCACTAGGCGAACTCGACACATCAGGTATGAAAGTAGCGACTACGCACAATGCTTATGGCTATATCCTTCAAGAGTTTGGTGTGGATGTTGCGGCGGTGATTGAGCCTGCACACGGTGTTGAACCAAGTGCGAGCCAACTGCAAGATACGATCGAGAAAATCCGCGCATCAGGCATTGATGTTCTGTTCTACGAGCTAAACATGCCAAACCGCTTTGTTGACACGATTGAAGCAGAAACAGGCGTTCAGCTTTACCGTTTCTCTCACATGACGCACGGTGAGTATCAAGACGATAAGGTAGAAGTTGAGATGAAGAAGAACTTAGAAACGTTAATCGAAGCCATGAAATTTGCTGCGGCTAACCAGGCTAAAAGTGGGAAGGCGTAATGCAAGGTCCATCGATTTCAATTAACCAACTCGGTCTGCAATACGACAATAACGTGATTCTTGATGATATCACGCTAGAGCTTAAAGCGGGTGAGTGCCATGTGATCATGGGGCCAAACGGCGGTGGCAAAACCTCTTTGCTGCGTTCAGTTCTCGGTTTGACGCCTTTTTCTGGTCAAATCAATATTCATTGGCCAGAAAAGCCAAGCATTGGTTACGTTCCTCAAAAAGCGACCTTCGAATCGAGCTTACCTCTGACGGTAATGGATTTCGTCCTGCTTAACCAAACTCGAATTCCGCTGTTTTGGCGTCGTAAGTCTAAGCAATTGGATCTTGCATTAGCGCAACTCGACCGTGTGGGAATGGCGACTCGTAGCGACCGCCGTATGGGTCAATTGTCGGGTGGCGAGCAGCAACGCGTGTTGTTTGCACAAGCATTATTGGATAACCCAAGTTTGTTGGTGTTGGATGAACCAACGACTGGCATGGATGAACAAGGCGTTCGTTATTTAGAATCGCTAGTTCGTGAATGCGTTAATGAAGGGCGTACCATTCTTGCTGTTCACCATGATGTAACCGCAGTAC
>NZ_JBFRVX010000164.1:0-3261 GCF_041475345.1 Vibrio sp. 10N.222.48.A3
GACCGTGAAGTCTCTCAGCTATTGTTAGCTGCAGAACAAATTGCTTCGAATGAATTCATTTCTGACGCTATCGAATCGACCGATCGTGATGCCGTCTTAGAGAACAAGCTAGTAAAGCAATTGAACAATGTTCGTAACCAATACCAGCTAAATGATGCCTCAGTAGCGAACCGTCAAACGGCCTACTACTGGAACCAAGATGGCTTCTTGCGTCAACTCAATCAACAGCAAGATGGTTGGTTCTTTGGCTTTACGCAATCTGGCCAGCAGACAATGGTCAGTATGTTCCAAGAAGCGACAGGTGAAGTGAAAATGTTCGCTAACTACCAACAACCTTCTGGTTTAGCGATGTCTGGCTTATCGAAATCGATGGGTGACATGGTAAGTCTACTCAATAGTTTTAAGATCGAAGATACCGGTTTTGTTTTCTTAACGAATAGCCAAGGTGATGTTCAAATTCATCGCGAACGTTCGCTTAGTGATTCATCACTTCAACAACTTTACGGTCCTCAATCTAGTCAGTTGTTAAGCAAGTCAGGATTTAACCTGATTACAACGGAACATAAAGGACAAGAGTTGTTTGTCGCGAGTTTGTATGTGCCGTCAATGGATTGGTTCGTTGTTGGTGAAGTTCCGACGAGCGAAGTTTTTGCTGAGCTTGATGCAACGGCTAAACAGATGCTGATCATGACCGCTGTTGTAGCGTTAATCTTTATTCTGATGGGCGTGGTGCTAGCAAACAGTATTACTCAACCGATTAAACTTTTGGCTAAGCGATTCGGTGACCTTGGCGAAGGTGACGGTGACCTTGCTCAGCGTATCGAAGTGAAAGGCAACGATGAAATTGCACAGCTTTCAAAGGGCTTTAATGGATTCATCGAAAAGATTCACGAGTCGATGAAAGAGGTGTTTTCTACAAGCCAAGCACTTCAAGTCGCCGCTGAGAGTGTTTCTAACAAAGCGCACATCACCCACGACAATAGCCAAGAACAACGAGATCAAACTCTTCAGGTAGTTGCAGCCATTAACCAGATGGGCATGACAATCAGCGAGATTGCATCGAATGCGGCAACGGCTGCGGAAACGGCAACACAGGCTTCAGGCAATACTGAAGTAGGCCGATCTGTGGTAAACAAAGCAAAAGACGCGATCAGCCGTTTAGCGCAAGACATCGAAAGTACAGGTCAAGTGGTAGAGCAGTTAGCTTCAACGACTCAAGACATTGGCTCTATTTTGGGTGTAATTCGTGACATCTCTGAACAAACCAACCTACTAGCTCTGAACGCTGCTATTGAAGCTGCGCGTGCGGGTGAACAAGGTCGCGGCTTTGCCGTTGTAGCCGATGAGGTTCGTAACCTAGCAAGCCGTACCGCAGATTCTACTGAAGAGATTCAGAAGATGATCAACCAACTGCAAAGTGATGCTAAAGATGCCGTAACGGCGATGAGTGCAGGCAAAGTGATTACACTTGAAGGCGTATCGGCGTCGGATGAAGCGGTGGACGTACTGGGTGGTATTTCAGACCGTATCGTTGATATCACTGATCGTAACACTCAAGTGGCAACGGCAACGGAAGAGCAATCAACCGTAGTTCATACCATCAACCAGAATATTGAAGAAATCAACGCGATTAACGAAGTGACGACTGGAACCGCAGAGCAGCTTGCTGAAGCGAGCCAAGAACTTCAACAGCTTTCTTCTCGTCTAGATAAGATGGTTGGCTCGTTTAAGCTTTAATAGCGGATAAACTTGCAACACTTACATTGGAGCCGGATTCATTTCACGTGACCCCGGCTTTTTTACGTCTGATATGCTTGTTCGTTTGATACGGCACTTTACGTTTGATACGGCACTTTACGTTTGCTAGGCAGTTTATGTTTGGTGTGGCTTTTACGTCTGATGCTAATTGTTACGTTTGGTATAGCTTTTTACGTTGAACGTCGCCATTCAGACCGCAGTTCTGCATTTAAGCTGATGTTCACTTGATCTGGTTTCGGGCTTTGCACCTAATCGCCCTAGCATCATAGAGCGTAAATGAGTAAAATCTCGCTAGGTTTAATATTTAGGTAAGTATCATGAGCGATTTTGAAAAAGAACTAGAGCAGATGACTCAAGAGATGGGCGATGAGCCTGAAGTGAAACTTCCATCACTTGAAGAGCAAAAAGCGATCGTTGCTGAATTTAAGCGACTAGAAGCGGAAGGCAAACTGACACCTGAAGTGTTAGAACAGCATTTTGGCCAGTTCAATAAAACAAGTGATACGCCAATTCACTAAGTTATTTACTACGATTGGTATTAAAGTTGAGCAAGCCTATATCTTTATCGTTTAGATAGGATGGCTTTTAGCTCAAACAGATAAAGGTCTAGCATTCGCTAGGCCTTTTTTGTTTTTATACTGAACAGACAACAGACAACAGACAACAGACAACAGACAACAGACAACAGACAAAGCGCGATCTATTTAATGAAAGTAAAACTCGTTGTCAGAAAATGAGAAATCCCCCTTACAAGGTAAGAGGGATTCGATACGGGCAAGTTATATCCTAAAACGACGAATTGATTAGTCGGTGCCGTACTCTTTGTACAAGCGACGACATGCTCTACCATCGCTATGGAACAAGTGACAACGGTGTGCAGGAATACCAATCGCTAGCTTGTCACCAGACTCAATCGTCAACGTGTCTGGCTGGCGATAGATAACGTCAGCATCGGCACTGTCGAGGTTTAGGTAAACTTGTGTTTCGTTACCGAGCTTCTCGACCATCAACACATCAGCTTCAATCGTCGCATCACCTGTTTCAGCAGACAACAAGTGCTCAGGACGAACTCCTAGAGACATACGGTCACCAGCGTTGACAGTCGTGCCATCAACTGGGATCCAGAAAGTCATACCGTTTGAAAGTTGTACCAATACGCGTTCTGCTTCAGCTTGTTCGATGTGAACCGACATAAAGTTCATTTTTGGTGAGCCAATAAAGCCAGCAACGAAACGGTTTTGAGGATAGTGGTAAAGATCAAGAGGTTTACCCACTTGAGAAACAAAACCACCATCAAGCACAACGATTTTATCCGCCATTGTCATCGCTTCAACTTGGTCGTGTGTTACATAAATCATGGTACAGCCCAGTTGACGCTGTAGCTTCGTGATTTGTGAACGCATTTGAACACGCAGTGCTGCATCCAGGTTAGATAGAGGTTCATCAAGTAGGAATACGTTTGGTTGAGAAACCAGAGTACGACCGATAGCAACACGTTGACGT
>NZ_JBFRVX010000165.1:0-3460 GCF_041475345.1 Vibrio sp. 10N.222.48.A3
TGTGAGAGATCTCGCACAAAGCGGATATCACAAACGGAAATTGGACTTCTGACAGGATAATTACACAGTCAAAGCTAGAAAAAGCGTACGCTCACCCCCATGTATTTGTCATGATATTAAATAAGAGATTCATCGGATGAGCCAAGCTATCTGTCGACTGATTGCTGAAGAACTGAATGTTCGTTCAGAGCAAGTCACCGCCGCAGTAAACCTAATTGACGACGGTAACACCGTTCCCTTTATTGCCCGCTACCGTAAAGAAGTCACGGGTGGCTTAGACGATACCCAACTACGCAACCTTGATAGTCGCCTTTCATACCTTCGCGAACTAGACGATCGTCGCCAAACTATCCTGAAATCGATTCAAGACCAAGGCAAGCTCACGCCAGAACTGGAGCGTGATATCACTCAAGCCGACAGCAAGACGCGCCTTGAAGATTTATACCTGCCATACAAACCAAAGCGTCGTACCAAAGGTCAAATCGCAATCGAAGCAGGCTTAGAGCCACTTGCCGATACACTTTGGAATGAACCACAGCACGATCCTGAAACCGAAGCAGCTAACTTCATCAGCAGCGATAAAGGCATTGCTGATACTAAAGCCGCACTCGATGGGGCACGTGCAATCGTGATGGAGCGTATTGCAGAAGACGCAAACCTACTTGAAAAGATTCGCCAACATCTAACTCGTAACTCTGAGCTCGTTTCACGTGTCGTGGCAGGCAAAGAACAAGCTGGCGAGAAGTTCAAAGACTACTTCGAACACAACGAAACACTCAACAAAGTGCCTTCTCACCGTGCGCTTGCTATGTTGCGAGGCCGAAATGAAGGCTTCCTAACGCTGGCAATGAATGCAGACCCTGAACAAGAAGAAGGTGTACGCGGTTCTTACTGCGAGAACATCATCTCTGATCACTACAGTATTACCCTAAGCAGCGCTCCTGCGGATGCATGGCGTAAACAAGTGATTAGCTGGGCATGGCGTATCAAGGTTTCTATGCACATGGAAACTGAGCTTATGGGCGCGATGAAAGAACGCGGTGAAATCGAAGCGATTGAGGTGTTCGCAACCAACCTTAAAGACTTGTTGATGGCTGCGCCTGCTGGCCCTCGAGCAACTTTGGGCTTGGATCCGGGTTTACGTACTGGTTCGAAAATCGCCGTGGTGGATTCAACAGGTAAGGTTCTGGCAACAGAGACCATTTACCCTCACCCACCACAGAAGCAATACGACAAATCTGCACACGTGGTTGAGCAGATGGTTCGCCAGTTCAATGTTGATTTGATTGCGATTGGTAATGGTACCGCTTCACGCGAAACAGACAGCTTTGTTGCTGATGTGATTAAACGCGGCAACCTAACAGCACAAAAAATTATTGTCAGCGAAGCGGGCGCATCGGTTTATTCCGCGTCTGAGCTAGCGGCAAAAGAGTTCCCGAACATGGATGTCTCGATTCGAGGTGCGGTGTCTATTGCGCGTCGTCTACAAGATCCACTGGCAGAGCTTGTGAAGATTGACCCTAAATCGATCGGTGTGGGCCAATACCAACACGATGTGAGCCAAACCATGCTTGCTAAGCGCCTAGACGCGATTGTCGAAGACTGTGTAAACGCCGTTGGTGTTGATGTGAATACCGCTTCTGCCGCGCTTCTGACTCGTGTCGCTGGTCTTTCTAGCACCATCGCTCAAAACATCGTCGACTTCCGTGATGAGAATGGTCGTTTCGAAGCGCGTACTACCTTGAAAAAAGTCGCTCGTTTAGGACCAAAAGCCTTTGAACAGTGTGCTGGCTTCCTACGTATCATGGATGGTAAGAACCCGCTAGACGCATCATCGGTTCACCCAGAAGCTTACCCATTGGTGAAAACCATCGCCGAGAAAAACCACAAAGACATCAAATCTCTGGTAGGTAACACAGACTTCTTACGTGGCTTACATGCGGTTGATTACACTAATGAGAATTTTGGTGTACCGACAGTAACCGACATCATCAAAGAGCTGGATAAACCGGGGCGAGATCCTCGTCCTGAGTTCAAGACGGCAACGTTCGCCGATGGCGTAAATAGCATGTCTGACTTAGAACCCGGTATGATCTTAGAAGGCGTGGTTTCAAACGTGGCTAACTTCGGTGCGTTCGTAGATATTGGTGTTCACCAAGACGGCTTGGTACACATTTCAGCACTGACCGATCGCTTTGTCTCTGACCCACGAGAAGTGGTGAAAGCGGGTGATATCGTGAAAGTGAAGGTGATGGAAGTGGATGTTCAGCGTAAACGTATTGCACTAAGCATGCGCATGAAAGATGAGCCTGGACAAGATAACCGCGCACAACGTTCAAGTGCACCTCGCACACAAAACCGCCCGAACCAAAACTCACAAGGTGGACAACGCCGTCGTGAGGAACCACAACAAAACGCGGCGATGGGTGGTGCATTCGCTGCTGCTTTTGCAAAAGCGAAAAAGTAATCCGTTAACTCGTCTGCAAAACAGATATGCTTAAAACAGAAAACCTGCATCCCTTAGGGGTATGCAGGTTTTTTTATTATGTGTTCAAAAAAGACATCGAAGCTTGGTTGTATTCTTCGTGCTTATACTCAAAATAATTGGAGTTGCAGCTAGGCAACAAGTAAGTTCATCCCTATGAGCATAGAGGTTCTATGTGATTAGGGTGAACTTACGCAGTTAACAACACTGCAGCTTCAAGTATGAAGAGTATAACTATAATACGACTAACATCTCTGATGGAGCATGAGGCGCAACAGCATGACCATAATGATATTTTATGACCTTACGTCGTTTCTCCATCTGTCCCTCCTGAATCGCCGCATCTAAAACATGCTTTGGCAGGCGGAAACGCATGGTATAGCCCTTTCCTTGATCAGCACTGTATGTTCTCAGAGCCAATAAGCTGAACAGCCTGTCAAAAGGATCTTGTGGCTTTTCATGGCTAACCGAATTGGCCTCTGACTCGTTCTCCATTTCATAACCTGGATGGTCTGAAGGATCCCAAGCCGACTGCTGCCTTCGTTTATCGTCTGATTTTACCTTACGCTCTGCATTGGTTCTCGCCAATGCTACTGCGGGAGCAACAGGTTCTCGGACTCTATTATCACGCGCAACTTGCTCTGTTTGCACATTAACGGACGGGGCGATTAGTGGCACACTTACTGCAGTTGCAGGTGACACAATCATCGCGAACTCTCCTCAAGAATCGCCCATCTCTGTTGCCATAACGCTGTCGTACTGAGTCAGCACAACAGGCATAGCCCAACTTACCGCAATCAACTCATGAGAGAGTTAGGTCTGAGTATCATGCAATGCCTTGGTGTTATACCAATCGTAGTAAATAACTGCTCATCCTAGCTTGTTAAAATGCTCGATAACGGCGTTAGAACTTTTGATTGTAGAATAACTACTTATCAAAACTACTTGTCAAAAAAAAGCAGCCTTGTTCTCAAG
>NZ_JBFRVX010000166.1:0-8360 GCF_041475345.1 Vibrio sp. 10N.222.48.A3
CGCCCACGATAAGCGCCAACTGCTCTCTATAAGCGAGGTAAGTTCGTTAAGTTGATAACTGGATGTTAGTACCGAGACACTCTGGTGCCCGACGTTATACATACCCCAAAACATGGCAGGGAAAGTCGCTAGCCACACCAAAATCATTATTCGCTTGAGATCGATACTATCTCGAACGTGGGTCAAGCCTCGGTTTACGTTGCCGGGCGTATAAAAGATGGTGGCAAACGCCTCATAGACAGGGTAAAGCTTTTCGTATTTACCTCCGGCTTCAAAACGCGGGGCTACGTCTTCTAATCGTTTCTTCAAACTCATAATCTCAATCACCTTATTGCTTGAGTTATGGTTTTCTACGCACCAACTGCTCTATTTGAACAATTTTTAGCTATTTTTAATCAAATTTGTATTGAAAATCCGAGTATCCGGAAATCGACCTGATATTGAAAAGAAAGGCGTATAAACAACAAAGCCCCAGCAATGGCTGAGGCTTATTTGATATTACGCACGTCTTCGTTATTTCACACACATCACATTAAGTAGTGAGGAGCCTTTAAGCTGGTTTACGTTACCGTTAGTAAACAGGCCTTTTTTGTCTGCGCCCCAATAAGGCAGGTGCATTGGCCAATTCTGATTTTCCATGACCTTCGACCCTAAGAGACTTTGCCACTGATTTTCACTCAACAGCGTCATATTAATCTTACCACATACTAATTCGGCACTGTCGTAATCGAGTCGGCTCCAAGGTTTACCTTGCTCCATATAAAACTGTTGTTCATCACCTAAAAGATAAGGAATCGCATATTTACTACCCGCAACACTCGCTGTCATGCGTATTTCAATGTTCAGATCATTGTCTGAATTTGCACCATGACTAGGGAAAGCTTGAATGGCAGCAGCACTCGCGACTGCAGTTTTTTGAGCAGCAGCTATCGGCTTCGGCGCTGATTTCGCTGCTACTTTAGCCTTAACTGAGGCTTGATGCTTAACCGTTTTTGGCTCTGCCGTTTTTGACTTCATTGCTTTGGTCACGACCGGTTGTGAAGAAGAGGTCTTCGATTTATCAACCATACGAATAAAGGCTTCGCCATACCCAGAAATCTTACGTACCTGAGCTAAGTCTTTTCTCGCATCAGAGAAGGTAGAATAAGGACCAATTAGGCAGCGATAATCTCCACCTTCGGGCTTCATCCATACGTTAGTTGAAATCTTCTCATACAATGGCTTTGCTTTGCTCAGTGACAAAGGCTTATTCAACAAACCACATTGAACCCAAAACAGCTCATTATCTGAATGATGTTTAGGCGCTTTATTGCCCCAAACGCCTTTACCAATCGGACATGATTGTTCTAGCTGTGGTAACTGATTGGTGCTTGCCTGAGTCGCATCGCATAGAACCGATTCGGCATTAACTTGGCTTGATACCAACAGGGATGCAGCAATAAGCCCCATACGATAATTTCTAACCACAGCACGACATACAACATTCATTGTCAACTTCATAACCACCACTTAAACCCTCTAGGGGTTAATTATTACCGAACAAATGTCGATAAAACATGAATTCCATTTTAAGTACTATTGACTCTATCAATGGTACTAAGTTCCAAATTCATTAAGCAAAAAAAGAGCCGTAATTGCTTACGACTCTTAGTTTAGTGATTTTTTTTACTAAAAATCAAACTGAACTATCACCCTTTATAGATTTTCGGGTTAAACACGTCACGTAACCAGTCGCCTAGTAGGTTGATAACTAGAACCAATGTCACCAAAAGCACACCTGGGAATGCAGTGATCCACCATGCTCCTGAGAAGATGTAGTTAAAACCAGTACTAATCAGAGCACCCAGTGAGGGTTGGTCGACTGGAAGGCCTAAACCTAGGAAAGAAAGTGCCGCTTCTGACATGATGGCATTTGCCACCTGTACTGTAGAGATAACCAAAATCGGTGATAAACAGTTAGGCAGAATATGACGGAACATGATACGAGGTGCTCTAAAGCCCATCACACGTGCCGCTTCTACGTACTCTTTCTTCTTCTCTGCTAATACTGATGCACGAATAGTACGCGCATACTGCGGCCATTCTGCGATACCAATGATCACCACCAGCATCACCACAGCGTATTGTGCATAGAAATCACTACCGAAACTTGCCTTAAAGATGGCCGAGACAATGATCGCAACCATCATGGTTGAGAACGAAAGCTGAACATCAGCGAAGCGCATCAAGAAGCTATCAATACGGCCACCGAAGTAACCTGCAGACAAGCCAATGATGATACCAAGCGTCAGTTGTAGACCTACCGCTAAGAAACCAATAGTCAGTGATAAACGAGAACCGTAAAGCATAGTCGATAAAATATCACGGCCTTGCTCATCCGTTCCTAGCAAGAAGCGTTCTTCGCCGTCTTCCATCCATGATGGTGGAAGTTCTGAGTCCATGATATCAATCGATGTCACGTCGTACGGGTCTGTTGGCGCTAGGATAGGTGCAGCTAGAGCCATCACCAAGAAGATTGAGAAAATGGCGAAGCTCACCATTGCCACTTTGTCGCGTAAGAAGTAATACACAATGTCAGATTGCTTAAAACGTTCCCAGCGAGACGGCACTGTCGATGTCTGTTCCATGATTATGCTCCTTTCCCTGTGATGTTAACGGTTGGGTTGATAACACCGTAAAGCAAATCAACAATCGTGTTAGTCACGACGAAAATAAGACCAACAAAAATAACGTATGCAGTAATCAGTGGTGTATCTACACGGTTGATTGCTTCTAAGAATAAGAAGCCTGTACCTGGCCACTGGAAAACAGTTTCCGTAAGAATGGTGTAAGCCACCATCGTACCAATCTGAACACCACCAACGGTAAGTACCGGTAGCATGGTGTTTTTCAATGCATGTTGGTAATAGATTTTGTTTAGCGCTAGGCCTTTCGCTTTACCAAACTTAATGTATTCAGAACTTAGAACTTCTAACATTTCAGAACGAACTAGACGAATAAACAGCGGCAGCATGATAGATGCCAGAGCAATACTCGGAAGTACTAAGTGTGCAAGGCCATCTAGCGTTAAGAAGCCAGACTCCCAACCAAACCAGTTGGCCGTATCACCACGTCCAAATGACGGCAGCCAACCGAGCTCGATAGAGAACACATACATCAGCATGATTGCAGTTAAGAAAACAGGAACCGAGATACCGACACTACTGCCTGCCATAATCAATTTGGTAAAAAAGCTTTTTGGGTGAATCGCAGAGTAAACGCCGAGTGGGATCGACATACAAACAATAATTAAAGAAGCACCAAATACCAGCTCCAGAGTTGCCACTAGTTTATCTAGAATCACATCAACTGCAGGTCGCTTAAAGAAGTATGAAGTACCAAGATCACCCTGTAGAGCTGCGCCTACAAAGCGAGAGTATTTTGTAACGAAGGGATCATTTAAGCCGAGTTCATCGCGTAGCGCTTGACGCTCCGCCTCTGAAACAGATTGACCGACTAACTCACGTAACGGGTCGCCCAGGTTATCCTGAATGGCAAACGCCACCAAACTGATCACAAACATCACTATCAGTGCCTGAAACAGGCGCTTGACCAGAAACGTAACCATTCCTTGCCCCTTATCTATCCATGACTATCTAATCGAAATCCGCGACTAGACAACAAAAAATTCAGTCTTAAAAAAGGTATTTAGCCAGACTGAAGGAAGACCAAATACCGAAACTTAAATCTATATCTTAATAATATTGAGAGCCTGAAAGCTTCAGGCTCTCGATTCTAGCAAGCTAGATTATTTTACAACTAGGTCGCCGAAGTAAGGCATAACCATTGGGTTTACTACGTCTGCTGCACCTACGTTAGATTTCGCGCCCCACGCTTCACTCTGCCAGTGTAGAGGAACGAAGACTGCATCGTTGTAAAGTGTTGCTTCAACGCCTTTCAGCATCTTAGAACGCTTAACTGGGTCAGTTTCAGTATTAGAAGCTTCTACAATCGCATCCATTTCTGGGTTTGAGTAGCCAGAACAGTTGTATTGACCACGGCCAGTCTCTTCGTTACGAGTCATTGTTAGGAACTCGTTGAAGTTAGCTGAATCTTCAGTATCTGAGTGCCAGCCGATCATCATCATGTCTGCTGAACATAGATCAAATTCTGGCCAGTACTGTGCTTTAGGCATTGTCTTAAGATCAACTTTGATACCAATCTTAGACAGCATTGCCGCAGACGCTTGCGCAACTTTCGCATCGTTCACGTAACGGTTGTTAGGCGCTGCCATAGTTAGTGTAAAGCCGTCTTCGTAGCCCGCTTCTTTCATCAGCTCTTTCGCTTTTTTCAGATCGTAACGAGGAACTAGATCTTCGTTGTGACCCGCGTAGCCTGTTGGGCTCTGCTGACCAGCAGCTGTCGCGAAACCTTTCATGATTTTCTTAACAATACCTTCATTGTTAATCGCATGAACGATTGCTTGACGAACGCGCACATCTTTCAGTGCTTCGTTGCTGTTTTGGTTCATTTGGAACGTAATGATACGAGTACCAGGTAGCGTTACTAGATCGATGTTCTTAGCTTTTTTAACACGCTTGTGATCGTTTGGCGCAACAGGGTGAATCATATCAACGTCGCCAGAAAGAAGTGCTGCTACACGCGTTGCATCTTCTTTGATTGGCACAAGTGTTAGCTTGTCTACGTTACCTTCAGTTTCTGTGTCCCAGTAATCATTGAAACGCTCGAACGTTACTTTAACGCCTTGCTCACGCTGCGTTACGATAAATGGACCAGTACCAGAAACGTTAGTCGAAGCAAACGAGTTACCGTGCTTAACTAGCTCAGATTTGTCATTACCTTCCGCTGTTTGACCAGAGTAGAACTTGCTGTCCATTGGGAAGATGTAGGTTGCTGTTTGTAGTACTAGTGGGTAAGCCGCTTTTGATACTAGCTCAACTGTGTAGTCATCCACTTTTACCATTTTTTCGTATGGCGTGAAGATAGACTTAAAGTCTGGAGAAGCTTGTAGACGTTCAAAAGTCCACACAACATCATCAGCAGTCAGTTCGTTACCAGAGTGGAATTTCACGCCTTTACGTAAGTTAAAGCGGAAAGTCGTTTCATCAACACGCTCCCAGCTAGATGCTAGGCGGCCTTCAAAATCCATCTCTTGAGTGAAACGTACTAGAGGGTCAAACACCATGTGAGACATTTGCAGTGTGCCACCAGACAGCTGCTCGTGCGGGTCAAGTGATACCGGGTCAGCTGCGTAGCCAACGGTAATATCTGCTGCTGCTGCACTAAAGCTTAGGCCAGCTGCCATTAAAGCTACTGCTAATTTGCTTTTCATGGTTTTCATTGCATAACTCCTTCATGCGGGAATCCAGATCCCTAGTTGTTGTATTTGCGTCTGTTTATTGTTTTTAGCAAGCTAAACTCCAGCCTGCTGATTTTTATACCGCGGCTTGTGCCACTGCTTTTTCTTCTCTTAAACCTGTAAATTCAGGCATTAAAGAAATTAGGTGTTTGCTGTATTCATGCTGAGGCGATTGGAATAGCTGCTCAGTTGGC
Source organism: Vibrio sp. 10N.222.48.A3 (assembly GCF_041475345.1). Taxonomy (NCBI): domain Bacteria; kingdom Pseudomonadati; phylum Pseudomonadota; class Gammaproteobacteria; order Vibrionales; family Vibrionaceae; genus Vibrio; species Vibrio sp. 10N.222.48.A3. The sequence continues at coordinate 5,554 of NZ_JBFRVX010000166.1, forward strand.
GCTACTTCCAATAGTTCTCCCATTTGCATCACACCAACACGATCACACATTTGGCGAATAACCGGTAAATCGTGACTGATGAACAGCATGGTTAGGTTGAGCTCGTCTTGTAAATCTTTTAATAGGTTAAGGATCTGAGCCTGAACCGACACATCCAGCGCCGAGGTAGGTTCATCACAAATCAAAAGACGTGGACGAGTTGCCAAGGCGCGAGCGATAGAAATACGCTGACGTTGGCCACCTGAGAATTCGTGTGGGTATTTAACCCCAGCCATCTTGCCTAAACCAACGTGCTCTAGCAGGTCGTTAACGATCTGACGAGTTTCATTCTCGTTACGCGTAAGTTTATGGAATCGGATCGGCTCAGCAATGATGTCGAATATCTTCATTCGAGGGTTCATTGATGTATAAGGGTTTTGGAAAACCATCTGCATTTGACGACGCATTGGGCGACGTTCTTTTTCAGATTTAAGTCCCGTAAGATCAACGCCTTCAAACGTTACCTTGCCTGAGTTAGGTGCGTACAAACCAGCAATCACACGAGCAATCGTTGATTTACCCGAACCAGATTCACCAACAAGACCAAAAGTTTCACCTTCATGTACTTCAAAGCTCACGTTATTTGACGCCTGAACGTACTCTCGACGACTCTCAAAGAAAGAATCCTTGGTAGTAAAGCGTAAGTTTACATTTTCAACATTCAACAGTGGACCAGTGTAATCACGGTGATCTTGGCTTTGACCCAACCAATGGTTTTTCACATCAAGTGGTTCCATCTCATGTGCTTCTTCGATGTAGCTCACAAGAGGGAAACGATCAAGTTTACGATCTGAGCGCGGAACCGCGGAGATAAGACTGTGCGTGTAAGGGTGTTCAGGAGTACCAAGGACTTTCGCCGTCGGACCAAACTCAACCAAATCACCACGATACATAACGGCTACGCGATCGGTAACATTAGATACCACACCCATGTCGTGTGTGACCAACATACAACCTACATTCTTCTTAATACATAGGTCGCGAATCAAACCCAAGATCTGGTCTTGAATAGAAACATCCAGTGCGGTTGTTGGTTCATCAGCGATGATTAGGTCAGGTTCACCTGCCAGTGCGATCGCGATAACAACACGCTGACGCATACCGCCAGAGAATTGGTGTGGGTACTGCTTTAAACGGTTTTCTGGTTGCGGAATACCAACTTGGTTCATCAAATCTAATGAGCGCTGGTAGGCTTCTTGATCCGAAACCTTCATGTTGGCATGAATCGTCTCTTTTAACTGCTGTTCTACTGTGAATAGAGGGTTAAGAGAAGTCATTGGATCTTGGAAGATAAAACCAATCTTTGAGCCGCGAACAGAACGCATCTGTTCAGGAGATAAGCCTGAAACTTTTTCACCGTCCAGAAATACCTCGCCGCTAGCAATGCGACCAGGAGGGCTCAGCAAATCGATCACAGCATTACCTACTGTTGATTTGCCTGCACCAGACTCGCCTACAACGCCAACAATTTCACCACGTTCAATGTTGAACGAAAGTGATTTCACTGCGGCGTGAACTCCATGACGAGATGGGTATTCGATACGAAGATTTTTTACTTCTAAAAGTGACATTACCAGACCTCTACTGCTTTGGCAGCTCTCTGCCCTGTCTGCAAAATTGAATCCATTCTTACCAGAATATTGTTCTGATATTTTATACGGTTGACAATTTGGCAAATAATTCACAGAAAAGCAACAAAAATAGGATAAAAAGTCGACATTAAACGCTTAGCAAGTAAAAATGCCACATAAGTATTCACTCGAAGAGCATATAGTAATGAAAACCAGCATTATATTTCCAATAATAAATACTCACAAACCCCTTACTACTGCGTACTTGTAGAGTTAAACATATCATTCAAAGCACATATCCCCACCAGTCACCAAAATCAAATAATTATTCCAAAAAACAATTAACACTATAGAAACAAACGCTAACTTTACCAATTTAAGCAAACAAAACAACCAGATAAAACCAACCCAACAACATATTCAACCATATGAATTTTTTGATAAATACAAACAAGAAAAACGAAAGATTTAATAAATCAAAGGATTTTTTAAACAACAAGATTCGAAGAAATCTGTCAAATACAGGCCTTAGAGAACATATTTAACGTCAAATTTCACTTTTCATAAAAATCCCTAGACCAAACCTATTAATTTGTCGAATAATTGGTGGTGGGTTTTATATAAAATTAGATATCGATCTGCACATTTGATAAAGCAAACCGCTCCGTATAAGCACCATAATGAAGATAAAGGGTAAGAGCCTGCCTTGTTATATGGAGGGGGAGATTTACGGAGGTGACATCAGGCAAGATGTCGAAGCGGTTGAAGTCCCAGCATTCAAAATTGAGGATTACTGAAACGAGAGATGTAAAAAAGCCCCGTAATTCCTGACACGGACGACTAGTTGAGGCTTCTTAAGGTGGTCAGTGAAGAGACATCCTTTGAACATCAGACGAACCCCACTTGGGTTCCAACCTAGAGATCTACAGATGAAAAAAAAAGCTCATCATTTCTGATAAGCTTTCTTAAAGGTGGTAGGTAAGGTGGTAGGTGAAGAGGGGGTTGACGCGGCAGGGCTCCCTGCGGACTGGCGATCCAGCCCACGACCCTCTGGTCTCAAATTATCTAAATTCCAGGCGTAAAAAAGCCCCGTCATTTCTGACGAGGCTTCTTAAGGTGGTCGGTGAAGAGGGATTCGAACCCCCGACCCTCTGGTCCCAAACCAGATGCGCTACCAAGCTGCGCTATTCACCGAGA
>NZ_JBFRVX010000167.1:0-2818 GCF_041475345.1 Vibrio sp. 10N.222.48.A3
GAGTACGCTGACAGCACCGGAAGAGAATTACCTAAAACTTCATACGAAATATGGTGCTGATATTGTCTCTGGAATTGATGACTTTCCTGAAAGTGCCAAAAAAGTAATCGTTCAACATCATGAAATGAATGATGGCTCTGGTTATCCTGAAGGCTTAAAAGAAGAAGAGATAGATGAACTAACCAAAATAGTTTCAGTGGCTAACGCATTCGATAATCTTTGTCATGGTAAAGCGCAATCTCAACAAATGATCCCATACTTGGCATTGTCCCACTTATATAAGAACTGCAAACATCTATATAGTCAGGATAATTTGAGTCTATTGGTTAAGTTCATGGGAGTCTATCCGCCGGGTACTGTCGTGCAGCTTTCCAATGAATCAATTGGAATCGTGATTTCGGTTAATGCCAAACATATGCTTTATCCGAACGTACTGATCTATGATCCTAGCGTTCCAAGAACCCAAGCCCCGATCATTGACCTATTTACTAAAGAGATAAAAATTGTCAATGCAGTTCATCCAAGCAAGTTACCGGAGCAAGTTAGAGAATATCTAAACCCTAGGGCTCGTTTATCTTACTTTTTTGATAATGGTGAGTAGTTATCCACAGGTTCTTGTGGGTAGTTTGTTCGAAACTTGGGTTGAAAGTTGTATAAATAAGCCCTTGGTTGAAATATCTTCACTTAACCTCTTTTTTAAATAAAAAACGTATTTAATGCTTGCCAATGAGAGCTGCATCTCTATAATGCCGCCTCACTGACACGGCAGACGCCATAAGGCTTCAGCGAAGAATGTTAGTAAGGCAACTAGCTTTAAGCGATGATTCGCTTTTACTTTTTAAAAGTAGAAATTAATTCCGAATAAGTGTTTGACACTGAGAATTAAATAGCTAGAATGGCCGCCTCTTCCGAAGTGATGTAAGTCACAACGAAGAGAAGCTCTTTAACAATTTAAACCTATCAATCTGTGTGGGCACTCGTTGATGAATATCAAAACGTTATTACTTAGGTAGTAACAGTTACTTCGGTAACAAAATTGATTTCAATGAACTGAGTGACCAATACGTTTAACTACTTGTAGTTATTCGGCACAGTCAATTCATTACCATTCTGTTGGAATGGTAATAGCTTTAGAATTACATGTTCATGTTCTTTTTCGAAAGAGCGATGAATATTAGTTTTGAAGTCAGTATTCGTTGAGTCACAAAATCTTAAATTGAAGAGTTTGATCATGGCTCAGATTGAACGCTGGCGGCAGGCCTAACACATGCAAGTCGAGCGGAAACGACACTAACAATCCTTCGGGTGCGTTAATGGGCGTCGAGCGGCGGACGGGTGAGTAATGCCTAGGAAATTGCCTTGATGTGGGGGATAACCATTGGAAACGATGGCTAATACCGCATAATGCCTACGGGCCAAAGAGGGGGACCTTCGGGCCTCTCGCGTCAAGATATGCCTAGGTGGGATTAGCTAGTTGGTGAGGTAATGGCTCACCAAGGCGACGATCCCTAGCTGGTCTGAGAGGATGATCAGCCACACTGGAACTGAGACACGGTCCAGACTCCTACGGGAGGCAGCAGTGGGGAATATTGCACAATGGGCGAAAGCCTGATGCAGCCATGCCGCGTGTATGAAGAAGGCCTTCGGGTTGTAAAGTACTTTCAGTTGTGAGGAAGGGTGTGTAGTTAATAGCTGCGCATCTTGACGTTAGCAACAGAAGAAGCACCGGCTAACTCCGTGCCAGCAGCCGCGGTAATACGGAGGGTGCGAGCGTTAATCGGAATTACTGGGCGTAAAGCGCATGCAGGTGGTTCATTAAGTCAGATGTGAAAGCCCGGGGCTCAACCTCGGAACTGCATTTGAAACTGGTGAACTAGAGTGCTGTAGAGGGGGGTAGAATTTCAGGTGTAGCGGTGAAATGCGTAGAGATCTGAAGGAATACCAGTGGCGAAGGCGGCCCCCTGGACAGACACTGACACTCAGATGCGAAAGCGTGGGGAGCAAACAGGATTAGATACCCTGGTAGTCCACGCCGTAAACGATGTCTACTTGGAGGTTGTGGCCTTGAGCCGTGGCTTTCGGAGCTAACGCGTTAAGTAGACCGCCTGGGGAGTACGGTCGCAAGATTAAAACTCAAATGAATTGACGGGGGCCCGCACAAGCGGTGGAGCATGTGGTTTAATTCGATGCAACGCGAAGAACCTTACCTACTCTTGACATCCAGAGAAGCCAGCGGAGACGCAGGTGTGCCTTCGGGAGCTCTGAGACAGGTGCTGCATGGCTGTCGTCAGCTCGTGTTGTGAAATGTTGGGTTAAGTCCCGCAACGAGCGCAACCCTTATCCTTGTTTGCCAGCGAGTAATGTCGGGAACTCCAGGGAGACTGCCGGTGATAAACCGGAGGAAGGTGGGGACGACGTCAAGTCATCATGGCCCTTACGAGTAGGGCTACACACGTGCTACAATGGCGCATACAGAGGGCAGCAAGCTAGCGATAGTGAGCGAATCCCAAAAAGTGCGTCGTAGTCCGGATTGGAGTCTGCAACTCGACTCCATGAAGTCGGAATCGCTAGTAATCGTGAATCAGAATGTCACGGTGAATACGTTCCCGGGCCTTGTACACACCGCCCGTCACACCATGGGAGTGGGCTGCAAAAGAAGTGGGTAGTTTAACCTTTCGGGGAGGACGCTCACCACTTTGTGGTTCATGACTGGGGTGAAGTCGTAACAAGGTAGCCCTAGGGGAACCTGGGGCTGGATCACCTCCTTATACGAAGATACTTACGATGAGTGTCCACACAGATTGATTAGGTTTAGAAA
>NZ_JBFRVX010000168.1:0-3952 GCF_041475345.1 Vibrio sp. 10N.222.48.A3
AAGTATAATACTCCACTCATTTAGGTTTAAATCGTGATTCACAGAACTTAACACCTGCATCGTGCGATTTTTTAATATATATATTTCGTAACATAAATAAAATCGTTAAGTTCCTGAAGGTTCAGTTTTTTTTTGTGAACGAGATCTACCTTTGATTCAAAAGCAAGCTATTTTGCGGTAAATGTACCGACTAGTGATATGTGCTACTATCCTCGCTCCGTTACGTAGGTCACAGTATGCTAACTACTAAAATTCAAAATTCTATACGCACCAGTTATCAAAACCTCCAAGATCAGTTGGATAACTTTGTACCTCGACGTGCTCAAAATTACCTTGTTGCAGAAATAGCGAAGACACTTTGTGGTCAATACCACAAAAGTAATCGCATGATTGTTGCTGAAGCAGGTACCGGGATCGGGAAGTCACTGGCTTATTTAATGGCAACAATTCCTGTCGCCGTGCTCAACAATCGTAAAATCGTCATTTCAACAGCGACCGTTGCGCTACAAGAACAACTCGTCAATAAAGATCTCCCTCTATATAGACGACTTACTGATAGAGAGTTTTCTTTCATCTTAGCGAAAGGAAGACAGCGTTATTGTTGTACAGAGAAGTTGGCCGCTGCGTGTGGGGTTGATGGTGGTCAAATGGCCATGTTCGATTCCAAACCAAAAAAGAAAGACATCGAGCAACTGCAAACCATGTACCGCAGCCTCACCCAAGGTAAATGGGATGGCGACCGTGATTCGTGGCCAAAACCTATCGACAACATGATTTGGCAGATGATTGTCAGTGATAAGCACAGCTGTAACAACAGTATGCCTACGCACAGAGACTGCCCTTTCCAAAAAGCACGTTCAGAGCTAGATAAAGCAGACGTGATTATCGCCAATCACAGTTTAGTGATGGCTGATGCGGACCTAGGCGGCGGTGTGATACTGCCAGAACCAGAAAATAGCATCTATATATTTGATGAAGCTCACCACTTGCCACACGTAGCGAGAGATCACTCCTCTGCTGCCGCAAGCTTAAAAGGTGCTGCCTCTTGGTTAGAGCGTTTGAATCAATCGATCACTAAGCTTTCGGGGCTAGCAGACGAGAAACGTGTTCATAGATTTAGAAATGAGTTGCAAGACTCAGTACAACAACTGATCCCGACTCTGACTCAAATGAGCAAACAGTTTGACGCTAGCCACTTCGAAGATGGCTTGTATCGCTTCGAGCATGGTGACTTACCTGAATGGTTAGAAAGCGAATCGAAAGATCTCAAACAATTAACGCAAAAGGCGAGCCAAGCCGTAGCAAAAATTGCAGACTTGATTGCAGAACGAGTTAAAGACGGAGAGCTTTCAGCAAAGCTTGCAGAGCCTGCGCTTGCAGAAATTGGCTTCTATATACAAAGAACAGAAAACCTTGCTCAAGTATGGCGATTAATGGCTGAACCTAAGAGAGAAAAAGGGGCGCCTTTGGCTCGTTGGCTTGAATTAAGCAAAGAAAGCGAGGGAGACTTTGTTGTTAATGTCTCACCATTAGAAGTCGGTTGGCAACTGGACCAACAGATTTGGAGTCGTTGTGTTGGTGCAGTGTTAGTATCTGCGACCATGAGAGCACTCAACTCTTTCAGCTTTTTTTGTCATCAATCAGGTATCAGCCAAAAAGCAGAAGATGGCGTACAATTTCTTGCTTTGGCATCGCCGTTTGATTATCAGAACCAAGCTGAATTAGTGGTACCTGCAATGAAGTACGAACCACAAGCACCTCAGTTTACCGAATATCTTATTGAAATTTTGCCTAAGGTAATAGAAGACAACAAAGCCAATCTCATTCTATTCTCTTCTTATTGGCAAATGAACCAAGTGGCCGAGGCTTTGGCAACAGATTTCGTTAAAAAGTCGTGGGCGTTACAGGTTCAAGGGGATACCTCACGAACTGAAATCCTAAAAAAACATAAAAAGCTCATAGACCAAGGTAAAACCAGCGTTCTTTTTGGAACGGGTAGCTTTTCTGAAGGTCTTGATCTGCCTGGCGAGCTGCTTGAAAACCTTGTTATTACCAAGATCCCTTTCGGTGTTCCTACCTCTCCTGTAGAGCGGGCACATTCAGAATATATTGAATCTCGTGGCGGTAATCCTTTTATGCAGATTACTGTTCCAGAAGCGAGTAAAAAGCTTATTCAATCTGTGGGTAGATTGCTGCGTAAAGAACGAGATTCTGGTAAAGTCACGATCCTTGATAGACGCATAGTCACGAAGCGATACGGAAAGTCCCTACTCGATTCGCTACCGCCTTTTAAAAGAACAATAAAATACTAATTTTCCTACCCTCGTGGTAGTTATGGGCCTGCCATCGCTAGGCCCTTGCATTCACAACCCAGCATGACTAATCCCTCGATTCTTCATGTGGCTGCCCGAACGGCCGATAACGAGAACACTAGCTATTTATGGAAATGATTGAGCCAACCATGTTGGTCATACTTGCCTTGGTTGCATTTGCTGCAGGCTTTATTGATGCTGTCGCCGGTGGCGGAGGGATGTTAACTGTACCAGCTTTGCTATCGCTTGGTTTACCGCCACACATTGCACTCGGCACTAATAAGCTGGCCGCAACATTCGCCTCATCAACAGCCGCTTTTACTTACTATCGCAAGAAGCTGTTCAAACCTGAATGTTGGGTCAATGCTTTCATATCTACTTTAATAGGTGCAACAATCGGCACCCTGACTGTTGATGCCATAAGCACAGAGTGGTTAGAGAAGGTATTACCGCTAGTCATTCTTGCAGCAGCGGTCTATACCATTTTTCATAAGACTCCAGATGTGAGCCATAATGTGTCTCCTAAACCGTGCCCGGTACTCAAGAGAAAGCAAAAGTACCAAGGATTCATTCTCGGCTTTTATGATGGTGTTGCTGGCCCAGGAACCGGCGCTTTTTGGACTGTGAGCTCGATGGCGCTTTATCGTCTCAATATCTTACTTGCTTCAGGTCTATCTAAAGCCATGAACTTTACCAGTAACTTTACGTCTTTGGTTACCTTCGCAATTCTTGGTCATATTGATTGGGTTCTTGGTTTAACTATGGGTCTTTGTTTGATGGCTGGAGCATTTGTTGGGGCACATTCTGCTATTCGTTTCGGTGCTACATTTATACGACCTGTTTTTGTTACTGTTGTAAGCGTACTTGCGATTAAGCTGGCTTACGAAGCTTGGTTTGTAACCTTATAGCCCAGTCGCCCAAGGTAAGTAAAATGAATCACTTCTCTAAATTAAAAAGCGTCATTGATACCTTAATTGGCCATTGCTCGCAGGTTGATAAATCTCGAGGGGCTTATCATCAAGCCTTGTTCGATAGAACCTTGTTTAAGTGCAGCTCTTCTATTTTACTGCCCTACGCACTCGAAACTCAGGCAACGTACAACACTATTGTTCGAGAACAAGCGACAAACCAACTTACTGCTTCTCGGGCCAACTACCTGACAGAAAAACTCACTAATCAGATAGCTGCAATCCAAAGAGAACTAGCCAACCATGATTTAAGGTTAGATCGAAAAAGTAAGTCAGGAAAAAACCTTAACGACCTATACAACGAACTCGCTCAGCACCAAGATTGGCAAAAGCGACTGGTTGATTTAGTACGAGTACGCAAGTTAGCGTTTGATTCTGCGCCTCGCCACAGTAAGAAAAAAGCGGACGAGGCTTGGCAATTAGCAAAAGAACGATTAGAACGCTGCGAAGACTCAATGAAAAATATTGAGAGACTGATTAACTTAGAGAACCCCAAGCGAAATGAACACTGATAACCCATCATCACCACTGGATAACGCCCCAGAAGAAGTTAAGTTAGCTGTCGACCTGATCTATCTGCTCGAAAGCAACGAAATCGACCCAAAGGTTGCGTTAGAAGCAATTAAGATTGTCCAACAAGATTTACAAGCCAAACTAGCATCTAGCATCTAG
>NZ_JBFRVX010000169.1:0-5450 GCF_041475345.1 Vibrio sp. 10N.222.48.A3
TACCTAGTCTTTGCCAACATGAAGGATTGCTAAGAATGCCTCTTGAGGCAGTTCAACGTTACCGATCTGCTTCATACGCTTCTTACCTTCTTTTTGTTTCTTAAGAAGTTTCTTCTTACGACTGATATCACCACCGTAACATTTTGCGATTACGTTCTTACGCAGTTGTTTCACTGTAGAACGAGCAATAATGTGGTTACCAATCGCGGCTTGAATCGCGATATCAAACATCTGGCGAGGGATGAATTCTTTCATCTTCTCAACCAGTAGACGACCACGAGACTGGGCAATATCTTTGTGTGTAATGATCGCCAGTGCATCAACCGTTTCACCATTCAACAATACATCTACACGTACCATGTTTGATGCTTCGTAACGTTGGAAGTTGTAATCCAATGATGCGTACCCGCGAGACGTTGACTTCAGACGGTCGAAGAAGTCTAGAACCACCTCAGCCATTGGAAGATCGTACGTCACAGCAACTTGGTTACCGTGATAAACCATGTCGACTTGCACGCCACGCTTCTCAACACACAGTGTGATCACGTTGCCTAGGTAATCCGAAGGTACCAGAATATTACAGCGAGCAATCGGTTCACGAATTTCTTCTAAGTCATTAATAGCAGGCAGTTTAGCCGGGCTATCAACATAGAGAATTGTGCCATCCGTTTTTACAACTTCGTACACTACGGTTGGTGCCGTTGTGATTAGGTCTAGGTCGTATTCACGCTCTAAACGCTCTTGGATGATCTCCATGTGAAGCATTCCTAAGAAACCACAACGGAAACCAAAGCCAAGTGCTGCTGAACTTTCTGGTTCGTAAAATAGTGATGCATCGTTCAGGCTTAGTTTGCCTAGTGCGTCACGGAAGTTTTCGTAGTCATCAGACGATACTGGGAATAGACCTGCGTATACCTGAGGCTTCACTTTTTGGAAACCAGGTAGACGTTCTGTGCTGCCGCCTTTTGCAAGCGTCAACGTATCACCAACAGGTGCGCCAAGGATGTCTTTAATACCACAAACAACCCAGCCAACTTCGCCAGTATTTAGCTCAGTTGTGTCGATTTGCTTAGGTGTGAAGATACCTAGACGGTCAACACCCCAAACTTGGTCTGTCGACATTACTTTAATCTTGTCGTTCTTCTTCAGCTTACCGTTCTTGATACGAACCAAAGAAACAACGCCTAAGTAGTTATCGAACCAAGAGTCAATGATCAGAGCTTGTAGTGGCGCTTCTGGATCACCTTCCGGTGGCGGGATAGCCGTTACGATGTTTTCAAGAACGTCATCAACACCGATACCGGTTTTTGCAGAACAACGCGTCGCTTCCATCGCATCGATACCAACGATCTCTTCGATTTCTTCAGCAACTCGTTCAGGTTCAGCAGCAGGTAAGTCAATCTTGTTCAAGATTGGCACTACTTCCAGTTCCATTTCGATCGCGGTGTAACAGTTTGCTAGAGTTTGAGCTTCAACACCTTGGCCGGCATCCACTACAAGAAGCGCGCCTTCACAAGCGGCTAGAGAGCGAGATACTTCATAAGAGAAGTCTACGTGTCCAGGGGTATCGATAAAGTTAAGTTGGTAAGTTTCACCATCTTTAGCTTTGTAATCTAAAGTCACACTCTGCGCTTTAATTGTAATACCACGCTCGCGTTCTATATCCATAGAATCGAGGACTTGAGCTGCCATCTCACGTTCACTTAACCCTCCACAAACTTGGATTAAGCGGTCAGAAAGGGTCGACTTACCGTGGTCGATGTGGGCGATAATCGAAAAATTACGAATGTGCTTCATAGGCTTGGTGTGACTAAACTCTTTGAATAGGGATAATAAGAAAGCCGCAACGCGTCCAATCTACAGTCAGCATTGGTGGCGGCATTTCAATCAAGTTGGCAGATTCTACCCAATTTAAGGGCAATAAGCATCATAAATTAGATGAGAGACTTGCCTAGGATTCTAATCAAGACAACTTCTTGCTTGGATTTGTCTTCCATTGGTTTAGCTAAGCGCTTCGCCAAACCAATACCACCAGCAGTAAACAGCGCTGCAGTTAAGATAACAATGCCCTCGCCCCCTTGGAGTAAGGGTTGTAACAAGAGTTGTCCAAAACCAGCACCAACCATCAACATGAAAAGCGGGATAAGATAAACAATAGCCGCAGACTGAAGTAGGCTTTTTTCTGGAAAGCCAATTTCTACGATCTGGCCTGCTTTAACTAAGCTTTGGGTTTTAAGCTGCCAAAACAAGGATTTATTGCCAACAGCCTTGGTCACAATACCCGTTCCGCAGCTTTTTTGAGATGAGCAGCTGCTGCAACTGGTTTGTTGTTCGCAACTCAGCTGAACAAAATATTGCTTACCTTTTTGTTCGACTGAGCTAACGGTCGCCAACGCAGTCATCATTGCGCTGGTGCCGGTTTATTGAACGTGACGGATTGAGCGATACGCTTGGCCGTTGCTGGCGGAATATCACCAACCACAGAGATTTCTTTGTCGCCAATCACTAAGCTGTGCAAGGTTCTTCGCCCTTGGCGTACCAGCTGTCCTTTCAATGAATGTTCGTCTTTATCGGCGATATAAACCGAAAAGCTAAATAATCCATCACTGAAAAGCTGGCTTTCAACCATTTTTTCGGTCGCAGCCATTTGGTAACGGCTGAGTTCTTTCGATTTAAATCCTTCTGGCACCCACGAGGCTTGCCAGTCGGTCTCGCTCACCAAGCCTTCTGGCAATGACAAAACCTTCGGCAATTTAGCTTGATTCAAACCGCCCATTGCTTCTGCAATTTTATCGTTCACGACATAAGAGATAGTGCGGTACTGCTCAAGCACTTCGCCATCACGATCCAAAAGATCGGCACGCAAAGGAAGGTTGGTTTTCTCGTCGACCCAAACCACGTAAGAGTATCGAAGGCCGTCTTTCGGCACGACGCGTAATACTTGCGTGGTACTGCCCGCCTCACGAGAACGCCCAACTTTTACAAAATCGTAGTATTGGTTGAGAGAATCGATATCTCGATTAATCATCGGAATGACAGGTGCAACCATACTGCCAGACTGAATAGTAAATGGCTCTGTACCCGGTTCGATGTAGCTAACTTCATTGCCACGTCGAATAACCTCACGAACAGGGCCGCTTAGATAAACAAGGTGTGCAAGTTGTTGGTCGTCGTTAACTGCATGACGATAAAGCAGAGGTTCAATGCTGCTCTTCTTTATCAATATGTAGGAGAGTTCGTAATTTAGATGCTGACTGGCCTCGTTCATTTGATGTAACAAGGCCTTTGCAGTGGTTTCCTCTGCAAAGGCTGTTGGAGACATCAAGCTGAACAGTGTCAGTGCACTGACCAGGATTTTCTTCATTCAATATCCGATTCTAGGTGTGCATCTTCCATTGGCGATGCATCACTGTTTAATCTTAGTTGTAGCTCATAATCTTCTAACAATGCATGAACGCGTTTGCGTTGCTCTTGCATGTTAGCTTCAGATGCAGGTCTCTCAACAGAGTCACGCGTTAAGCTTACTGGTTCCGCAGAACCTGCAAATGGAATCGTCTGGAGTACAGGCAACTGCTCTGGAGCTGCGGGATCGCTGCCACCATATTGCTGAACACCCAATACAACTGCTAATGAAACACACGCTGCCACGGCAACTTGTCCAAACTGTTGTAACCATGCAGGAAGCTGACGCTTCGCTTGCTGAGGTTTAGGCTGCTCTTCAATTGGAGCAACAGTAGGTTCAACATTCAATTGGTGCAGGTTCGACATTGAACCATGTGCAGGCTCATCATCAAGCGCTGCAGCTACACTGTTAGCAATGTTCCACTCTGGAGTTTCTGGCGCATCCCCACGCATAACATCACCAATTAAATGGTAACTCTGCCAGGTATCCATGCTTTCTTGATCAGATTCGAGATCTACTATGAGAGCTTTATCGATCGTTTCACCATCCATGAGTGCCGAAAGCTTTTCTTTATCAGCCATTATTTTCACCATAATTATTACAAGTTCTAGCGTTGTAAAAGAGGTTTAATTTTCTTTTCTACCGCTTCACGAGCTCGGAAAATACGCGAACGTACGGTTCCTACAGGGCAATCCATTACTTCTGCAATCTCTTCGTAGCTCAAACCTTCGAGCTCACGCAACGTCATTGCAGTTTTTAAGTCTTCGGGTAGCGCTTCAATCGCTCCAAAAACAACTTGTTTCAATTCGTTTGACAGCGTTAAGTTCTCAGGGTTCGATATTTCTTTTAACGCGCTGCCTGTTTCGTAATATTCTGCATCTTCTGCATCTACATCTGTTGCTGGCGGCCTGCGGCTCTGGGCAACAATATGATTTTTAGCGGTGTTCACGGCAATTCGGTACAACCATGTATAGAAAGCACTCTCACCACGAAAGTTAGGTATCGCGCGGTAAGCTTTAATAAAAGCTTCTTGTGCTACATCAGGTACATCACCGGAATTATTCACGTATCGAGAGATAAGATTACAAACTTTGTTTTGATACTTAACCACTAATAAGTTAAATGCCTGCTTATCTCCACTCTGAACTCGCTCAATCAACACTTGATCGGTTAGCTGCTCGTTCATTCGAGCGGGTACTCCTATTGTTATAACCCTTACCTTCACAGATATGGGTACTAATTATGCGAAATGTAGTATTGACACCACCGTCTACAAGAGCACTATTGTGACTAAGCCAAATACCGAAAGTTCCAACTTTCCTAAAATTATTTGCCATTATTGTTTCACAATGTGATGTAATAAAAATAGTTATCCCTATCAATTTGGGGAAACTTGAGCAAAAGCAATGGTATTGAGCAATTAAATATTTCTAGATAGCTGTCTATATATTGATTTTGTGTCGTGTTTTAGGATGACTAGGGAAAGATTATAACAGTCTTACCCAAACTCCTAAAACAAGACGAAGTCAATTGAGCATGGACAACTCGACTATAGCCCGGGATTTAATAAGTTTTATGAACGCAAACCGTGAACATCAGTGTGATGTATTAGTGGTAGGAAGTGGTGCGGCAGGCTTGTCATTAGCCTTACGCGTAGCAGAACATGCAAAAGTAATTGTATTAAGCAAAGGACCACGCAGCGAAGGATCGACGTATTACGCACAAGGTGGTATTGCGGCGGTGTTCGATGAATCGGACAGTATTGAGTCTCATGTAGAAGATACTCAAATTGCTGGGGCTGGGTTATGCGAAGAAGATACAGTTCAATTCATTGCTGAAAATGCTAAAGAGTGTGTGCAATGGCTGATTGATGGTGGTGTTCCATTTGATAAAGATGAGAACAGCACAGAAGGCCAACCAAAATATCACCTCACTCGTGAGGGCGGCCACAGTCACCGCAGAATTCTGCACGCTGCCGATGCAACTGGCATGGCGATGCAAACCTCACTGCAAGATAACGTCAAGAATCACCCAAATATCGAGATCT
>NZ_JBFRVX010000170.1:0-7258 GCF_041475345.1 Vibrio sp. 10N.222.48.A3
ACAGACCTTTCTCAAATCAGTACTGATGATTGGGATGGTTTAGTTCTGATTTCAGATGAAGCACAACCAAAAGGTTACGCCGACTTAAAAAATAAAACCGTACTGTGGCGACCAAAATCGCTTGTACTTGGAATAGGTTGTGACCGCAATACTCCTTTGCATGTATTGAAAGCAGGTATCGATGTTTTCCTGACTGAATATAACCTAGCAAAAGCCAGTGTTTCAGCTTTCGCCAGTATCGCTTTAAAAGCAGATGAAAAAGGTATTTTAGAACTCTCGTCTGAAAGCCAAATTCCTTTCCACACTTATTCAGCCGAGCAACTCGACGGCGTTGAAGGGATTGAAAACCCATCAGAATACGTCAAGAAAGTCACAGGCGTATCATCGGTTTCTGAAGCGGCCGCGCTAAAGCACGCTAAGCGAGATCAACTATTGGTACCTAAGTGGAAGTTCAAACAAGACGGTTTCAACATGACTTTGTCTTGTACTCGCATCGAATACGATGAACCCCTCGCCAAGAAGAAGTGGAAAAACTGGCTAGATGAAAACGTCAAAATCAACCTTCACGGTAATGAAGTGGTAGATGGTTTTCAGTGTAAGCCTAAGCATGTCGATTTAAACCGCCCGATGCTCTACCACCGCCATCACGTATTGCTATGTGAAGGTGGCCGCTGCGCGAAAGAAGGCAGTAAAAACCTTGCACACGATCTTAGACAGGTACTTAAAACGCTCAATTTTTCCGACGGTGAACAGCGCATCAAGATAAGCCGTACACACTGTGCGGGCACCTGCAGAAACCGCGCCGCAATGGTGATTTACGAACGTTTACTAGAACATGAAACACCTGTTAACAACGGGCTTTGGGTTCGAGGTATCGAAGAATTTACCGAGCAAGACTGGAAAGATTTGTTCACAAATTTAGTCGAACGGAAATCATTAAAAGCTTATTTAGATCCTAAGTTTATCGCACCAATTGAAAATGCAGACGGCACTACTGAGCTTTAGAAACCGCTTAGTTTTAAGAACCACTGAACTTTAGGTATCACTGAGCTTTAGGAACATAGTAGGCCAAATACTTTGCAAGCTATGAACATGATGTTTCAAAGCTCACTTTAACCTCATTACCAACATGAGATAACCCGTTTATCTTGTGATATAGATTTGATAAGGACAGCGACAATTATGAAACGACTTCGTCATTATAACCAAGGCACAGCCATTGTACTGAGCTGCTTTGGTAGCGTTGTAGAACAACAACGTTATGAAACTCTCGCAGAGCGCGTACGTCAAAGTTACCCAGATGTGCCAGTGCGTATCGCCACCAGCTCAAAGATGGTGATCAAGAAGCTGGCTCGTAAAGACACGCCATGTTTCAGCCTACCTCAGGTACTCGCCGATCTAGACACACAAGGTTACGAACGTATTTTGATCGTTTCAGTGTACCTATTCCCTACCGATGAACATCGCTACATGACATCAATAGTTGATGGCTTCAAGCAATTCTCATTGGCGCGCATTGAACAAACACCAGCGATCATGCATCACAGCCAATTAACGACCAATTTGCTTTCGGCTCTCCATGATCGTTTTGCTCCACAAGATCATTTCAACGTGTTCGTTCACCACGGTGCGCCTATGCTAGATAACCCAGGTCACCAATCGGTCCATTACTGTGATGATCTACTCGGCAAATTATCGCAACGCAACTTCACTTGCTCGCTCGAAGGCGCATGGCCATTTAAGTTAGTGAAAAATGAAATGGTTCGCCGCATTAAAGAGCAATATACAGGCCAAGGTCGACCGCTTCTTAATCTAGTTCCACTACTGCTTGTATCGGGTAACCACTTCATCAACGATCTTAAAGAAATTAAAGAGATGCTGGCAGAAGACGCTGACGTTCAAGTGGCAGAGCCAATCCAAGGTGACAAGTTCTGCATGCTCGATATGCCAGAACTGTTACAGATTATCGATAAGCAAATTAAAGAAGGCTTAATTCGTTTAGGTGCACCAGAGGAAGATAAATAATCATGGCAAAACTAACACTGGTAGGCTTAGGGCCTGGCGCAATAGACCTAGTCACACCCGCAGCGCAACAAGCGGTAAAGAATGCAGATGTCGTTGCAGGCTACAAGCCGTATGTAGAATCAATCAGCACACTAATCGACACTCAAGAAGTCATTCAAAGTGGTATGACTCGCGAATGGGACCGCGCTCAAGCCGCAGTAGAAGAAGCAGCAAAAGGTCGAGAAGTCGTATTGGTATGTTCTGGGGATTCTGGCATGTACGCGATGGCGCCTTTAGTGCTTGAATTATTGGAACAAAACGCAGAATTAAACGCACAAGTTGAACTGGATATTATTCCGGGCATCACCGCGGCTAACGCCTGTGCTTCTTTAGTTGGTGCACCTCTTGGTCACGATAGTTGTACCATTTCTCTGTCTGACTTATTAACGCCTTGGGAAGTGATTACCAAGCGGATTGAAGCCGCGGCAATGGCTGATTTTGCGATTACCTTCTACAACCCTCGCTCTAAAAAGAGAACTCAGCACATTGAAACTGCACGTGAAATCCTTTTGGAACATCGTGACCCAAATACTCCCGTTGCTATCGTGAATGCTGCGTATCGTGATGAGCAAAAAGTCACACTGACAACACTGGCTGAATTTACCAAAGTGGAATTTGGTATGAACGCCGCGGTCGTGATAGGTAACAGCAACAGCTACCGATTTGGTGATTGGATCGTAACACCGCGTGGCTACACCAATAAATATCAACTGAAAGACGGCAAGGTACTAGAAGGTCAAAAACGTGGCCATTCATTAAAAGTTGAACCTAAACCAGAATCAGTGACGGAAGAGGCAAACTAGTATGACGGTATTTTTTATCGGCGCAGGGCCGGGTGACCCAGATTTAATCACAGTGAAAGGCGCACGCTTAGTTGAAGAGTGCCCTGTGATTGTTTACGCAGGCAGTTTAGTGCCAAAAGCCGTCATCGATCGCGCTCACCCTGATGCACTGGTCTATAACTCCGCTGACATGGATCTTGATGATCTAACCAATGTGTACCTAACCGCACACGAAAAAGGTCAAAACGTTGCACGCGTTCAAACTGGCGATCTTTCAATTTACTCGTCGCTTGCAGAACAAACACGTCGCTTGAACGAACTTGGCATTGATTGGAAAGTGGTTCCGGGCGTCTCCTCTTTCCAAGCGAGTGCCGCAGCTCTTGGCCAAGAACTGACGCTACCTGAAAAGTGCCAGACCATTATTCTTAGCCGAGCATCAGGTCGAACGCCTGTTCCTGAAAAAGAGAATCTACGCGCCCTTGCCTCTCACGAAGCAACACTGTGTTTATTTCTTAGCGCAACATTAATTCGTAAAGTGGTTCGTGAATTATCAGATGTTTACCCGCAAGATTGGCCAGTGGCTGTCGTTGAAAAAGCCAGTCACCCTGAACAGCGAATATTCCGTGCTACATTGGGTACGATCGCCCAAGTTATGCATGATGAAGGGATTCGCTCCACCGCGATGATCATCGTCAGTAAAGTGCTAGGCGACAATGATTTTGTTGACTCTAAACTCTACGATCCGACCTTCTCACACGCTTGCCGAAAAGCACGTGTCGTTGAAGAGGGTGTAGTTGAAAGTGGAACATTGGAAGACGATAAGAGCGCAGACTAACCTCGCTCATTAGCTGTTGATTGGTTTATGCGTTTATTCATTTTCACTATCCAGTCAGCAGCATTATTTGGCAGATATGATGATCTTTTTTGATTTAAATTTTGGTTATTCAAGTTTAGCGATCGCGCTAATGATGATCGCAGCTTTGATGCTTGATCACTTACTAGGTGAGCCTAAACGATTTCACCCTTTGATCGGTTTTGGCTATGCGGTTGAGAAAATCGAGAAGCTGTTAAACCGAGCCACTAAATTCTCAGGTTTGATCGCATGGATAGCTGCGACTGTTCCATTGTGCTTACTCAGCTTTTGGCTACAACATACGCTACTAAGCATGGGGAACACATTAGGCTTTTGGCTATTTAATATCGTGGTTCTGTATATCGCGATAGGTCAACGTAGCCTGCTTGAGCACGCCCAGTGGATCCACCAGCCGCTGAGCCAAGGTGATCTTGATTTAGCGCGAGAGAAAGTTGGTTGGATCGTTAGCCGTAATACTGAAACCATGGATCAACGCCAGATCACGTCATCGACGATTGAGTCGGTATTAGAGAATGGTAACGATGCGATCTTCGGCACTCTATTTTGGTTTGCACTGCTTGGGGCTCCAGGGGCATTACTGTTCCGATTAGTGAACACACTTGATGCGATGTGGGGCTACAAAAATGAACGCTGGCTAGAATTTGGCTATGTGGCAGCAAAAGTAGATGATGTGATGGGCTGGGCACCTGCGCGCTTAACCGCACTTAGCTACAGCCTTTTAGGCAACACTAAGTTGGCTCTGAAATGCTGGAAAGAACAAGCTAAACATTGCTCGAGTCCAAACGGTGGCCCCGTAATGACATCAGGTGCCGGCGCACTACAAATCATCATAGGTGGCGATACGTATTACCACGGAAAACTTGTGAAAAAACGTCCGATGGGAAAAGGTAATATTGCGACTTTAGAAGATATTCCACGAGCCATATCTTTGGTCCAAAAAACCAGTGTGCTTTGGGCCATCGTAATGCTACTGCTTTCTCTTTTAACTCTTTGTTTATTTTGATTTCATGTCTATTTTAACTCTTTACTTTAAGTACGCTAATGACGATTAAACAACACTCAACCTCAAACGAACTTCCGCATCACGGTGGTAAGTTAATCGAGTTTTCATTGCGCTATCAAAGGCCAATCGAACAATGGGTCGACCTTTCAACTGGAGTAAGCCCGCACCACTACCCTATACCTGAAATCCCTGCATCGGTATGGAATCGGCTACCAGAAGACGATGATGGCTTAATCACAGCCGCGCAAACCTACTATCAAAGTGATGCCTTGTTACCCGTAGCTGGCAGTCAGGCAGCCATTCAATCGCTACCTCATATGATTGCAAAGACACAGCCAACATTGACGTACATCCTATTGCCTCATACGGGTTACAAAGA
Source organism: Vibrio sp. 10N.222.48.A3 (assembly GCF_041475345.1). Classification (NCBI taxonomy): domain Bacteria; kingdom Pseudomonadati; phylum Pseudomonadota; class Gammaproteobacteria; order Vibrionales; family Vibrionaceae; genus Vibrio; species Vibrio sp. 10N.222.48.A3. The sequence continues at coordinate 5,103 of NZ_JBFRVX010000170.1, forward strand.
ACATCAACATGCGTGGCAGCAGTACGCAGAACAAAGCATACAAGCCGTCATATTCGACTTTTACCTACACAAACCGACAATCGAACAGCTGAAAACGGCAGACGTGGTCGTAGTGATTAATCCCAATAATCCAACCGCACTGAATGTGCCACCAAGTGAAGTACTGACTTGGCTAAATCATATCCAAGATCATTCAACGCTCGTGATTGATGAAGCGTTTGTAGACTGTACTCCTGAGCTTTCAGTGTTACCAAGTTTCCCAACAGGAGTACCTGACAATCTAATAGTCCTGCGATCAGTGGGTAAATTTTTTGGGCTGGCAGGGATTCGCGCAGGCTTTTGTTTTGCCTCGCCATTGCGTTTAAATATTCTTAAACAACACCTTGGACCTTGGACACTCAGTGGCCCAACTCGCTATGTCACCACACATGCCTTACTCAACTCCAATTGGCAAAAGAAAAACCGCCAACGCCTACATGAAGAGGCTCAGCGTATGAACCAACTCTTACAACTACATTTTGGCCAAATGGCGGGCTCGGTAAAAATAACATCACAGATACTCTTTCACCGAGTTGAAATTTCAGATTCGGCATCATGGCACCATCAGCTCGCCAAGTTAGGGGTTTTTACTCGTCATTGTGATGAAAACGATGCACTTCGTTTCGGGTTACCCGCCAACGAATCACAATGGCAAGCGCTCACTCGCGCACTCGAACAACTCAAGGAATAATTATGTCTACAGCTTATTGTTCTGCCCTAGTGGTAGGCGCACCTTCTTCTGGAAGCGGAAAAACAACCGTGGTCGCCGCTCTAGCAAGAGCTTTGGTTCAACAAGGAAAGAAAGTTCGAGTATTCAAAACTGGGCCTGATTTTATTGATCCACAATTTCTATCTATTGCATCAGATACACCCACTTACCAATTGGATTTGTGGATGTGTGGTGAAGCGGAATGCCAACACTTAATTTATCAAGCAGCCCTAGAAGCGGATGTGATTCTAATTGAAGGCGTAATGGGTATGTTTGATGGCAAATGCTCAAGTGCTGATATTGCCGCTAAATTTAACCTTCCGATGTTAGCTGTTGTCGATGCTGGCGCAATGGCACAAACCTTTGGAGCCATTGTAAATGGCTTATCGACATTCCGTGATGACGTGGATGTATTTGGTGTAGTTGCAAACCGCGTAGGTTCTGAACGTCACGCTGAAATGCTAAAAGAAAGCCTAAAACCTGAAACCGAGTTTTGTGGTTGGTTACCAAAAGACATGGATTTGTCGCTGCCAGAACGCCACTTAGGTTTAGTACAAGCACAAGAGTTAGATGACATAGAAGAGCGACTTAATCACGCAGCCAAGCTACTACTAGAACATGGTGATATCCCATTACCAACAGCACAAGCATTTGAAAAACCAAAGCAAGCACTACCAGCCAGACATGAATCATTGACTGGTCATACAATTGCAGTAGCTCGTGATAATAGCTTTGCTTTCTTGTATCAAGCCAACCTTGATTTGTTGATCGAATTGGGGGCAAAACTGTCATTTTTCTCACCGCTTGCACATGATGATTTACCAGTGTGTGACGCTTTGTATTTACCAGGAGGTTATCCTGAATTACATAAGGATAAGCTAGCGCTCAATCATGCGTTGAAGCAGCAAATCATCACACACATTGAACAAGGAAAACCTTGCCTAGCCGAATGTGGTGGCATGCTATACCTCAACAAAGCATTGACTGATACAGAAAGCCAAACAGAAAACATGGTTGGCGCGTTAAATGCCAAAGCGACTATGCAGAAAAAGCTAGCCGCGCTAGGGATCCTAGAAGCTAATTTCAATGGTCAAATGCTGCGTGGTCATACTTTCCATTATTCAAAAACAGACAGTAAAGAAACCGTACTAACTCAGCCTGAATCTCAATATGGTAGGCCAACCGATCCTGTTTGGATAAAACAAAGCACCATCGCTTCTTATGCACATTGGTACTTCCCGTATAACCCTGATTTGGTAGCGAAAATATTCAAAGGAGCACTTTATTAAGTATGGGCGAAAAAATACGCCTTGAACGCTTTCAATAGGGCGTGTTGATCTTTCGAGCTGATTTTTGCAGCGAGTTGCTGGGTATTTATACAAGGCAGAGACTTTGATGTGTAGCTAGC
>NZ_JBFRVX010000171.1:0-490 GCF_041475345.1 Vibrio sp. 10N.222.48.A3
CTCCCAAGGAAATAAAATTTGGGGCGATTAGCTCAGTTGGGAGAGCACCTGCCTTACAAGCAGGGGGTCACTGGTTCGAGCCCGGTATCGCCCACCATTTCCTCCCAAGGAAATAAAATATGGGGCTATAGCTCAGCTGGGAGAGCGCCTGCCTTGCACGCAGGAGGTCTGCGGTTCGATCCCGCATAGCTCCACCATTCTTTCTCCATGTAAGGATGGCTTTTATTTTCACTTTTTAAAAAGTGAAGACAAAAGAAACTATCATGGGCGATTAGCTCAGTTGGGAGAGCACCTGCCTTACAAGCAGGGGGTCACTGGTTCGAGCCCGGTATCGCCCACCATCTTTAAATATTCTTTGATGACAAAAGTCTGAAGAGAGTTTTTAAAAATGGTTTTGAAAGTTTAAAACTTGAAAAACTCTTGCTCTTTAACAATTTGGAAAGCTGACTGATTTAAATAACGAAGTTATTTAAATCAAATTTAAAAGTTC
>NZ_JBFRVX010000172.1:0-16516 GCF_041475345.1 Vibrio sp. 10N.222.48.A3
CGTCCATCAACATGTGAGCTTCTGTCAATGAAATCGAGTAGTGATTGGCATTGTTCTTTGTAAACTGATGGCCATCAGCTTCAAGTTTAGTGATCGCTTCATCGAGTTTACGACGCGTTAAACCAGAACGAGTCTCCATCATAGCTTTAGACATTGGAGGGAAATGTTCATCACTTCGCTCTTCCAAAATAATCTCAATTCGGTCAGCCTGAACTTGTTGAGTTTGTTCGGCTAGCTGATAGAGCTTATCAATCGTTTGTTCTCTTTTCATTGCCAGTTTCCGTAATGATTAACTAAGTACAAATTGTACAGCGATTAACAACAAACACAACAAAAACATGAACATGCATTTATGAGTAAACTCACATAAAATAGACAGTGTTTTTACAATTTGATGAAACATCACCTCAGAGTAATACTGAAAGTCATCATTTTCATCATGCACAACCATGTTATTTCTAGTGCACATTTAAAATGTTACAGCATCACTTATTTACAATGTAAATGAAATTATCGCTAAAAAACTGCGGAACGATTGAAACACAACTATAGATTACGGTTGGTGTGATTTGCATTCGAATTTATAGATTTTCAATTCAATAAAAATTAAAAAACGCTCAATGGACAAAAAATTCAAAACAGAAGAGAAGAGGAGGTGCAAAAAAAACAACAGAGGATTCTAACCTGAGCGGAAGAATGATCATGGAACATATCCAGTGTAAGATAATTAATAACACCCAATTATGAAGCATGATCAAGGCGTAAACTTAGCAATATTGATCCGAACAACTGCACATTACAAATGATCAAATTACGGAAAAATGATCAAGTAAATATCGTTCCGGAAGCATGTAATTTAAGAGCTAAGTTACGGACAAATGCTTTTGCAATGGGGATTCAACGCCTATAAGGGCTCAATGATTGAAAATTCAATCTACACTGACCGAGAATACGCAAACATGACAATTTCATGATCATGCTTCCAAGTTAACTCCCACCTGCGCTAAATACATCAAAGCTATCCATTTTCAACAGATACAGATTAAACTTTATCCTAAATAGGGCGGGAAGGATAAAAAGTACCATCACTTGATCATTGTTCCTATAGATTGGCCATCATAAATATCCACATTGATGTGTATGAAGTGACTTAGAAGATGATGTTGACTTCCGAACTGTGGATAAGCTGTATAAGTATAATGATCATGCTTTCAAGCCAATAATGATCATGCTTACAATGACTTAATGATCATACTTCTGACGCTCTGTGATCATGCTTTCTTTGATTTAATGATCATAGTTTCGGGGTTTTTATGATCATGCTTTCCAAGGGGTTTTATTTTAAACTTTTAAATTCAGCAACTTAAAAGCAAAGAAACAGCCAGATCATTAGATCACTTAATCATTTAAGATCATATTAATCAAAAAGATCAGTTATTTAAAAGCTAATAAATTCTCTTTATTTATGATCATTCTTTCTTTATCATTCAGGAACTATAGTGAAATTACGGTTAGTGTGATACGGATCAAAAATGAAACCAGAAGAGAAATTGTTAATTAAGGCACGAAGCCACAAAGATGGTCATTTATTTGAGGTATCTGAAACAGCCGTTGAATGGATAGAACAATATCAACACTTCAAAGGTGTCACCAAAAGCATTGTTGAGCTTCTTAACCTAATTTCACTTCGTGGGTTTAGCAGCAAAGACGGTTACGTTTCCACTACCGAGATTATTGAATCAACCGATGGCCAAGTTACTCGTGCAGCCTTACAGCAAAGGTTAAGAGCTGCGGTCAGTATCGGTCTTTTCAGGCAAATTCCGGTTCGCTTTGAAGAAGGTCTTGCTGGTAAAACTATGCTGCATCGCTTTGTTAACCCAAACCAATTGATATCAGTACTGGGTGCTACTAGCTTAGTGACAGAAAGCGTGAAGCAAAATGAGAAGCAAAAGCGATCTAAAGCTCTAGCTCAAACCAAAGTCAACAAACGCTTATTGAATGAACACGGACTCAATACCCCACCAACGATGAAAGACGAAGCCGATCAATTTATTGTGTCGCCAACCAATTGGGCGGGTATTATTGATCAAGCCTTAGCGCCCCCTAGAACGCGCAAGAGCTACCAAAAATCAATGGTTTCGATCTCTGGCACTCGAGCGGTGATCGAGACACGATCTTCAAAAAACATTATGACGGTTGATGATCTGATGACGCTATTCGCGTTATTCACGCTTACTGTTCAATATCATGATCATCACCAAGATGATTACCATCTAGACGCGAAACACACACCGAACAAAACACCACTTTACATCACGGATATTTTGTCCTTGCGTGGCAAGAAAGACAGCGGGCCGGCACGTGATTCGATCCGTGACAGTATTGATCGTATCGAATTTACCGATTTCCAATTGCATGAGCTCACAGGCCGTTGGCTTAGCGAGAACATGCCAGAAGGCTTTAAGAGTGATCGTTTCCGATTCCTAGCTAGAACCATTACCGCATCGGAAGAAGCGCCTACAGAAGGCTCTGACGGCGAAATTCGCATTAAACCGAACCTATACATCCTGGTTTGGGAACCTTCGTTCTACGAAGAGCTGCTGACGCGTGACTATTTCTTCCTATTTCCGCCAGAAATCCTGAAGCAACATACCTTGGTCTTCCAAATGTATTCGTACTTTAGAAGCCGCATGGCACGTCGCCATTCAGATAGCATGTTGCTCAGTGAGCTCAACCAGAAATTGGCGCGTAACATCGATTGGCGTCGTTTCTCGATGGATCTGATCCGCGAGCTCAGAAAGTTAGGTGAAGTAGGGGATCAAGAAGATACCTTCCTGGTTAACCTTTGGGGTTATCACTTAACGATCACCGCGTTGATCGAAAAAGGAAAAACGACTGATTATCAGGTTGATATCAAATGTAATGTGGAAGAAGTCTTACGTTACTCAAGAGCACGCACCACCAATGCAGGCAAGCGTAATATGGCACCAACGTTACCGAACCCACTGCGTAATGAAATGGTGTCTAAGCAGAAATTGGAAGAGTTGTCTGAGATTATCGATGGTGAGTTTGAGCCAATTCAGCGCAAAGCACCGTCGCCAAGAGGCAAATTGGGACGTCGAGTTAAGCAGCGTAAACACTCTGTTGAGATCAACGCTGACGAGATCATGATTACTCTCTCTAAATATACCTCTGCAGAGGCTCTAGAACGCAGTATAACGGCTTTATCTGCTATGACAGGGCATTCACATGCTTCAATCAAAGAAGAGTGTTCTGAGCTCATTGAGAAGCTTGATTGGTTGAGAGTAGGGGAGGACGTTATCCCATACGAAACACTGAGTCGCTTGATTGAGCTTTACAACGACCGTGACAGCACCAGCAATCGACACTTGTCTATTGAGCGTTTGATCTCTGGTTTAGCTGTGCGTCGTAAAGTGTGTAAACAAGTTCACGAAGGTCATTTAGACGAAAACGTGTTCTTAGCGCTCGACGAAATGGCGATTGGCCACTAACCACTAACCACCAATCACTGTCACTGCTCAGTTGTAAGAAGCCCGTATTTACGGTCGACGAATGGATAGTTTGAACACATTAGGTGCTGATTAAAACCGCACCTAACGCTGACAAATTGATGACAATGTAGCGCATCCAGTTGATTATTATTTATCCCGAATAGACAACCTTTTGTCCTTTCTTATGATTAATAGATTGGCTCATATTTTGTTACATCATACTGAATAGATTTTTGCGAGTTCCTAAGGGACTCGCTTTTTTTTGCCTGCAATTCGGCTAATCATTAACATTCAAAAGCTTACCATTTAAATTCTACAGCTTATGGAGTCCGTTCCTGAAGCATGATCAAGGTGAGATCATGCTTTCTACGGTGCTTATTTTTGATGGGGTTCAGCTTTGATGTTTGATCGAACAGGGGTTGAACAAGGAGTGGATCAGTGCAGTTGACGTAGAGCCATACCTTGATCATCGTTCTGGTGTTGACTTGCCATAAAGCGTACATGCGATTCGATCAATTTTTCTGATTCTTCTTTCCAGCGCGGTTCTTGTTGTTGGTTGGTAAACTCCAAAGCCAATACACACAAGTGCTGTAGCCGCTGTGTACACCACTCTTGTAAGTCAGGTTCTGATTTTGGATTACAAGACACAGCTTGAAGCTTGCTATAGGCAAACATCAGGTATTGGAAAGCTTTTTCCTGATGGTGCGAGCCACTAAGTTCGTTTGAGATAGATGGTGGGCTTGGTGGTGGAAGCTTTGTCGATGCCGTCAGAATTTCATCTTTATATCGATAAAACGTAAAGATTCTCAAGCATCCGTCTAACCAGCATGCGATGCCTTTGCTCTGTTCATCCGTGATCAAAGGCCCCCAGAGTGCATCTGGAGGCGTTAAGATCAAAGGCTCTAACTTCTCCACTTGATCATGCTTTCGGTCTTTGTACCAATTTCCGATCCGCTCTAACCAAGTGTCTAGTTCATTCATGCAACGTTATCCCACTGTTTAACATAGTGATTATCTGAAACTTGCTTGATCTCATGCTGTATTTCACTGCTTTGTTCACGAATACGATCAGCGTCTATTGAATAGTTTGGCTCATTTTTCACGAGTTCGCCAAATGGTAGATCAGGATCGGGCACAGCAGAGATCAATAACTTAGTGTATGGGTGTTGTGGGTTGGTTAAGATCGACTGGGTTGATCCCCACTCAACGATCTGTCCCTTGTACATCACAGCTGTCTCTTCTGCGATGTAGTGTGCTGTTGCGAGATCATGCGTAATGTACAAAAAACCTATCCCTAACTCTTTCTTCATCCTCTGCATTAGGTTCAAAACACCGAGTCGTATTGAAACATCCAACATCGAGGTGGGTTCATCGGCAAGGATAACCTCAGCACCGACTGCGAGTGCTCTGGCTAAGTTTATGCGCTGTCTTTGGCCTCCACTGAGCTCATGAGGGTATTTGGTGAGAGTTTCGATGGGTAACTCCACCAGCGTTAATAACTCGTTGAGACGCTCTGCGAGAGCTTGTTTCGTAGCAACTTGCTTGTGGATCTTAAGGGGCCGTGTTAAGTGGTGTTCAATGGTGTGGGTTGGATTGAGTGAGCCAAATGGGTCTTGAAATATCATTTGCACGCGGCTTCGGTAATCCAAGATATCTTTACGACTTTTTAAGGTAGAAATATCTCTGCCATTGAACAGTATTTCTCCCTCTGTTGGCGGATACACTTTGGTCATCAGTCGAGCGCAGGTGCTTTTCCCGCAGCCTGATTCGCCAACTAGTGCCAATGTTTTACCTGCATGTAAATCAAAACTCACCCCATGCAGTGCTCTAAAGATCTCTTCTTTGCCAAATCCACCACCAACAGTGAATTCTCTAACGAGGTTTTTTACTTGAAAAATAGGTTGTGACATGGAGCTCTCCTAGCACGCAGTTGCGTGAGCGTGTTCGTGAATATTGGGGAAGGAACTCCATAGCTTTTGGGTGTAGGAGTGCTGAGGGTTATTGCGAATCTCATGGGCTTGGTTGACTTCAACTATCTGTCCATGACGCATGATGGCAATTCGATCGCACAGTTGGCTCATTAGTGCGAGGTCGTGGGTGATAAACAATATTGAGAAACCAAACTCTTCTCTGAGTTGGTGTATTTGCTGCAGAATTTCGCGCTGTACAACCACATCCAGTGCCGTGGTCGGTTCATCCATGATAATCAACTTAGGGTTGAGCGCGAGAGCTATAGCAATCACCAAACGTTGACGCATCCCACCGCTAAACTGGTGCGGGTACTCGGTTAGACGGTGGCGAGGGATATTGACTAGGTCGAGTAACTTTTCGGCGCGATCTTTTGCTTGCTCGTTGTTCATGCCCTTGTGGTGGCGCAATACATCGGCAAACTGTTCTTCAATGGTCAGTACAGGGTTAAGCGAGTTCATCGCGCTCTGGAACACCATTGCGATCTCACTCCAACGTAAGGTGTTCAAGTGGCTGTCCGATAAGCTCAGCAGATCTTGCCCGCCAAACAGTATTTGCCCGCCAGAGATGAAAGCCGGTGGCTTATGCAGGCGGTTAATGGCAAATGCGATGGTACTTTTGCCACACCCGGATTCTCCCGCTAAACCAAAAATCTCGCCTTGGCCTATATTAAAGCTTACGGATTTTACGGCATTAAAATCGCCGTCATCGGTAATGTAATCGACACATAGATTCTTCACTTCGAGAAGAGGTGTCTCTGAATTTTCCCTAGACATGATAAACACTCAGTTATAATATTGATAACTATTATCATTAACATGTGTTGAATTTAGTGGAAGAGAAGAGCACAAAAAGAATGAAGTGACTCGAATTATTTTTTGATTATTTCATGAAGTTTCAGCGGGAAATAGGAAATGAGAACGAGGAAAATGAGAGGTGGATCAAACCACATTTCTTATGGGGAATCTTTTAAATGTAATGGCAGAAAATGGCTTTGGCAAAGTTTAAATGAGGCATTTATTAATTAGCTTTGTGAAGCGTCGGAATCATCACATTTCAGTACAGAATTGCTTAACAAGCGAAATAGCATTTGCTACAGATTACCTGTCCATTACATGGTGCTTTTCGGAGGAAAACATGTCCATTAATTCTATCAACCATGATGAAATGACAAATATTGCAAATAAGTGGGATGCTGAAGAAGAAGTATCTTTCAAACCAGAAAAGAAAATGAAATCTGCTGAAGCTCGTCGTCGTATTGAAGCTCTAAGAGAAATTAGAGAAAGCGGTTTTAGCCTGGAAGAAGCGAGGGAGCTAGGTCTAATTCATTAACAATCCCCATTGCATTTAGAAGGGTGGCGCACCGCCACCCTTTGATTTATATGCCTTTTTTAAAGAAGTTTGTGCTTTTTATAAGTAAACCATGCTCCTTGCCTCTCACCATTTAAATCCATTGTCCTTCCTCTACATTATTTGTTCTCGACTAAAAACATGCCCTTGGCATACTCTTTAACTAAGTTGTTTGACAGTTATATGCAACGCCACTAATTTTAAAGTTAAAGCAAAAATATGCGATGTTGTTGGTAAGGAGAAGGCTATGTCTAATTCGGTGGCTAAAGCCAAAGAAGTGCTGTTCTATGAACCTGAAGATCCAAACGGGTACCTGTCAAATTTTGCCGCTTGTCCTATCAAAATCGACGATCAAGTTTGGGCAACCAGCGAGCATTATTATCAAGCGATGAAGTTTGCCTCTCAAGCGCTGCGTAACACCATTCTCGAAGCCTCGACTCCTGCTGAAGCATTCTCTTTAAGCCGTGATTATGAAGACCAAGTTCGGGAAGATTGGTATGACATTCGTGTTGAAGTGATGCAGTTCATTGTCACAGAGAAGTTCAGGCAGAACCCACAGTTTGCGTTGTTTCTTACTAATACCGGAGATTCGGTGATAAAAGAACATTCGCACAAAGACCACTTCTGGGGGGATGGTGGCGATGGAACCGGCGAGAACCATTTAGGCAAGATTCTGATGGCAGTACGACAAGAGCTTCGTACTCAGCAACTGCATTTGATTGCTGCACACTAATCCATTTACCTCCGTGGTTCCAAATTAAGTAGGTCGATTACAGGTAAACTCTTTTAGCCCTTAAAGATGAATTAAAAAAGGCCGCCCTACTTAGCTTCTGTGCTAATCAGGGCAGCCTTTTAGGCTTAAGAGCGAGTTAGTCATCGAAGAGAGCTAAATTACGATACCTAAGCTATACCTTTATGCGAAGGTTACAACTGATGCTGTTGCTATAAGTAACTCTGTACGATGTCGTTGAGCTGACCATCGTCTTTCATTTGGTCGAGGCGCTGGTCGATGAAGCTTTGCAGTTTAGGATCCATCTCTGGGTCAAATGCTAAATGGATGGGGTAGTTATTAATCACTGAGCCAAACTCTTGCATCTGGTAGTCATCAATACTGAGTTTCTGCTCATTTAGGTTGTATTTGATTCGAGATTCCATTTCAACAAAAACGGTATCACCCGGAGTTCGGTTTAATACACGAAAAGCCGCGCTGTAATCTTTAACTCGAATCTCGTTAAGCTTACCTTGTTGGATATAAGGCTCTAGATTTGGATATTCAAACCCCACCAGCAATACAACCGCTTTTCCGTTTAAATCATCGATAGTGTTGAACTCAAATGGCTTCTTGCCGCTGCTAAGTAACACATGTTTTACATTGTAAATCGGATCTTTAGACAGGTTTACAGATTGGATATTTCCCCAACTTGGGCTGCCATAGGTGACCCAGTTTGGATTCTCTCTAGCGTCGAGCTTATCGATCATTCGGTTGAAAGGGTAGGTGTGGTAATCGATCTCGTATTGGCTGTCGTCAAATACGGCTTCAACAATATCCGAAACCATTCCTCTGTGAGATGACCCGTCAGTTTCGATCTGAAAAGGTTGCGCTTGGCTTGCAATAATGTAGTAGTGAACAGGTTCGCTTGCAAAAGCATAACTGTTTGAAAACAAACTGACTATGGATGCAACTATTAGATGTTTTTTCATAACCTTCCCTAGTTATTTGATGAATGACTACTATTATACTAGTTGAGTAATTGTAGTTTGCTAGGATAACAATAATGGTAATTTTTGTATGGTGAATAAAGGAAAACGCTATATTGGACTCTCCCGACAGTTGATCGGGGTAATCATCGCAATCAGTACCTTATTCACAGTCATAGTGACAGGTCTAGGTTTGTATGTGGAGTACCAAAATCGAGTTTCTTTTATCAGTTCTCAGATCGAACAAGTTAAGGATGGTTATCTTTCTGGCTTAACCGCCAGTTTGTGGGTTGAAGACCGAGAGCAACTGTTTGTGCAAGCTGAAGGTATCTCCCGCTTACCCTCGGTCAGTTATCTGTTAATAGAAAGCCCCGATGAAAAAATTTTAGAATTAGGTCAACAGACGTCCGGTCAGTCTTATTCTCAATCTTGGGATATGGTGCATCAGATGGGAGGCTCAGAGTTCCAACTGGCGACGCTCACGGTGCAGTCTGATCTAAGTATGATTCTCAACGACTTTGAAGACCGGGTGTTATTATTGCTCGCCTTCGAAGCAGTTAAAATCTTCTTATTGTCTCTGGTATGTTTAACCATCGTCTACCGCCTTGTAGTTAAGCGCTTAATGACCATGTCTTCTCAGATCAACCATCAACAGGTTGAAGACAACAAACCGCGATTTCTAACACCCACTAACTCTACATACAGTGATGAGATCTCTACACTAGAGAGTAGCTACAATCAGTCGATTGAACGTATTCGTCAACAATACCAAGAATTGGAAAAAGCCAAAGATACTGCAGAGGTAGCGAACCGCAACAAGAGTGAATTTCTTGCCAACATGAGCCACGAAATCCGCACTCCAATGAACGGGATTATCGGGCTTTCATCACTGCTTTCTGAAATGGATATGCCGAAAGAGCAAAAAGAGTATGTCGACATGCTCAACACCTCTTCGCTTACTCTACTCGATTTAATCAATGACATTCTCGACTACTCGAAGATTGAAGCGGGTCGTTTAGAGCTTCAGCAAGAACCGATGAAAATGATGGGTATTGCTGCCGACGTAGAGTCGACCTTCAGAGTTAAAGCCGAGCAAAAAGGGCTCAAATTCCAACTGGCGATTGATCCTAAGATCCCAACCATGGTGATTGGCGATGGTACTCAGTTAAGACAAGTACTGAATAACCTAGTTGGCAATGCCATCAAATTTACCGAACATGGTCATGTCATGCTCTCACTTCGTTTAGAAGAAGTCATAGAGCCGGAACAAAAGCTCAGAGTGAAATTTGAGGTGACCGATAGTGGTATTGGTATCGCAGAAGACAAGCAACAATCGGTATTCGATAAGTTTCAACAAGCCGACGGTAGCACCACCCGCATCTACGGAGGCACGGGGCTTGGTCTTACGATATGCGATAAGATCGTGACCTTAATGGGCAGTAAGCTTGAGCTAACCAGTGTCGTAGGTAAGGGAAGTACATTCTACTTTACCGCTGACTTTGACCCGAGCTTAGACGTTGACGAGAGCAACATCGATTTTAATAAAGTCTCGGTACTTTTGGTTGATGACAGCCAGTTGAACATGCGTATTACCTCAACACAACTTCAATCATTCGGCGTTAAGTCTGAGTGCTGTGAAACCGCCACTCAAGCGTTAGAGCTTGTTTCAGAGTCTGTGGCGAAGTCGTTGCCTTATGATCTGGTGCTGATTGATAAAGTGATGCCGTCTATTGATGGATTCCAATTAGCAAGAAGTTTGATTGAGCGTTTTGACAAAGCTTGTCCGAAGCTAGTGATGATTTCTGCCGATCCTCGAAAACAGGATGAAGCACGCGCCAAACAAGTGGGTTTTGTTGCATACATTGCTCGCCCTTATCAAGATAATCAGCTTAAATGGACGCTGAGTGAAGTCCTGGCGAGATCGGCTGATACCTCAATCTTTACCTATCCAAATCGAGGTGAGGTAGCGTTTAAAGATAATCAACCCGTGCCATTAACCAAACCATCGGGTTCTGTTGAAGCTACGACATCTGCTTCTGTTAGAACGACACAAATAGACAAACAAGCTCCAATCAAAGAAGAGCCAAAACCAGTGGCTGCTCCGTTTAGTGGTAAGGTTTTGGTCGTTGAAGATTCTAGAGTGAATCAACAAGTCGCCAAAATGATGCTTAAGAAGCTGGGGTTTGAGGTGGATATTGCAGACAACGGTGAAATTGGTGTCGAGAAATTCCAGGCCAACGAATACGAGATGATTTTTATGGATTGCCAGATGCCAGTTCTTGATGGTTTCGAAGCGACCAAGCAGATCCGAGCGCTCGAAGAAGGAACCTCTAAACACATTCCGATCGTTGCGCTGACGGCCAACGTCGTGCAACGAGATAAGCATTTGTGCTTCGATGTGGGTATGGATGAATTTTTACCAAAACCCGTCAATCAAGGGAAACTGAGAGAGATCGTTGCCAGTTTCTTGTCGAAAGGAACTGAGTCGAGCAAGGAAAATGAGCAGAAAATCGTTTAAGTTCAATTAGCTGATGTCTCGCTAAAGCATATCCAACTCTATAAGAAACTCCGACAGAATCAGTCGGAGTTTCTTTTTTTTGCTAATGAGCACTTGGTTAGCTAATACATCTAGTTAGCTAAATACACATAGTTAGTTAAATACATATAGTTAAATACGTCGCGTATCAATACTGATTGAATCCATAAGCTGTTGTATTTAAAAACAAGCATGTGTTGATTGTCATAGCCGTGAAATACAACTGCCACTAAAATATGCTCTTAATGTCACAATCCAGTTATAGCATGCAGCCAACTAGAACTCCTTTTTAACCTTAACGAAACTCAACCTGTGAGAGCCTAAGATGTTCAAACCTTTGTATGTATTTGATATGGATGAAACGCTGATCAATGCCGATGCAGCGATGCTTTGGAATGAGTTCTTGGTTGAAAAGGGCATTGCCACTGCGCCCAACTTTATTGATGAAGATAAGCGTTTAATGGGCCTGTATTCGGAAGGCAAATTGAACATGGAAGATTACCTAACATTTTCCATGCAGCCACTCGCGAACATGCCAACAGAGCAAGTTACTACTTTGGTGGAAGAGTGTGTCGAGAAGCATATTTTACCTAAGCAATTCAAGCAGTCGAAACCTTTGATTGAGCAGCTTGAGAATGATGATATCGACATGTTGATCATCTCTGCCAGCGTGACTTTCTTAGTGGAAGCGGTCGGTTGTAAGATTGGTATTGAGAACGCACTCGGTATCGATTTGGTAGAAAACCAAGGCCGCTTCACGTCTCAAATATCAGGTGTGCCAAGCTACCGTGAAGGTAAAGTCACCCGTTTAAAAGAGTGGTTAGACAATCAAGAAACTAACTACTCAGACATTCACTTTTATACCGATTCAATCAACGACTTACCTTTGTGTGAACACGCTGATTTTGCTTACTTGGTAAACCCATGTCCGCGTTTGAAAGCGTTAGCCGATCAACCGAATTGGTCGATTCTCAACTGGGATTAACACGAATCTTATAGTCGAATTAGGTTCGCTCTAGAACTCATCAAGCCGCTGACTACAGCGGCTTTTTTGCATCTTCAGTCTAATGTTCGATTTATTACCTTAGCTGACAAAAGGATGCATGTAACAATTCAGTAACATCTCTTGCTCTGCTGTAAATCAAACCACCATATTTCAATCCCTTGATAGCACTCACTTTCTTGTCTTGACAGTTTGTGTGTAACAAATATTTTACAAACTGACAGGATTTCATCGAAATTGCCCATTTTCCTCCACCCATTCCATTATCTCGGCTTGTGGGCCAAATTTAATTAAGGACAAAAAATACACAACACAACACAAAACCGATAGGTACAAGGAGAAAGTTCATGGTGGATACATACAACCCGCTTGGCACGGATGGATTCGAGTTTGTTGAATACACGGCCGTTGACCACAAGGGAATTGAGCAACTTAAAGCGCTGTTTGTGTCACTTGGTTTTGCTGAGATCGCCAAGCACCGCTCAAAAGAGGCTTGGCTGTATCGACAAGGTGACATCAACTTTATCGTCAATGAACAGCCTCACAGCCAAGCGGAAGCGTTCGCTAAAGTGCATGGGCCATCGGTCTGTGGCATGGCTTTTCGTGTCAACGAAGCAACCGCTGCAATGGAGCAAGCGTTTAAGGGCGGCGGTGAAGAGTACAAAACGGAAATAGGGCCGATGGAACTGAGCATTCCTGCCATTTACGGCATCGGTGAAAGCCTGCTCTATTTTGTGGATCGTTATGGTAAGCAGAGTATCTATGATGTTGACTTCCGATTTTATGATGATGCAGAACAGCGCATGGCAGAAGCTAATGTTGGCTTGTATGAAATCGACCACCTCACGCACAACGTTAAGCAAGGCAATATGGATGTGTGGTCTGGGTTCTATGAGCGTCTTGGTAACTTCCGTGAGATTCGTTACTTCGACATTGAAGGCAAGCTGACAGGCCTTGTGAGCCGCGCCATGACCTCACCGTGTGGCAAAATCCGTATCCCTATCAATGAGTCTTCGGACGACAAATCACAAATCGAAGAGTTTATTCGCGAATACAACGGCGAAGGTATCCAACACATCGCACTCGCCACCGATGACATCTACAAAACGGTGAAGACTCTGCGTGATCGCGGCATGGACTTTATGCCAACCCCAGATACCTACTATGAGAAAGTTGACGATCGTGTGAAAGGCCACGGGGAAGACACTGATCTGTTGCGTGACTTACGCGTTCTGATTGATGGCGCGCCGACCAAAGACGGCATCTTGCTGCAAATTTTCACACAGACGGTAATTGGGCCTGTGTTCTTTGAAATCATTCAGCGTAAAGGCAATGAAGGCTTTGGCGAAGGTAACTTCAAGGCGCTGTTTGAATCGATTGAAGAGGACCAGATTCGTCGAGGAGTATTAGACGATGCATAAATGGATCTCGTTTCCTCACCGGGAAGGGGTGTGCTCTAAACAAGCGCACGCCGACTTCCCTGAAGAGGCAATTTATGAGCGAGAGGCGGGCCGAAGTGGATTCTTCGGCCCTGCCGCTCATTTTCATCACCAACATGCCCCAACAGGTTGGTCGGAGTGGGAGGGTGATTTGCGCCCTCGCGCTTTTGATTTTACGCTGGTGGAGAAAGCTAGCCAGATAACCCCTTGGGCGGTGCCTCATCTTTTGCATAACGCAGACTGCAAAATCCGCGTATGGCGCATGGATGAGAAGATGGATTTCTTGGTGCGTAACTCCGATGGCGATGAGCTGCTGTTCATTCATCAAGGCAGCGCCGATCTCTATTGTGACTATGGTCATCTAGTGGTGAGTGAAGGGGATTACGTGATGATCCCGCGCTCGACCAACTGGCGTTTAGAGCCAAGCGAGCCGATGTTTATCTTGATGATTGAGAACACAGACGCGGCTTACTCCTTGCCAGAGAAAGGCATGGTCGGTAATCACGCGGTGTTTGATCCTGCGGTGCTCGACATTCCTTCAATCAATGATCAATTTCGCGCTCAGTATTCTGAAAACCAGACTCAGGTTCAGGTGAAGCGCCACGACAAAGTCAGCGTGATCACCTATCCGTTCAATCCATTGGATGCAATTGGCTGGCATGGCGACTTAGCGGTGGTGAAAGTGAATTGGCGCGATATCAGACCGCTGATGTCACATCGCTACCACTTGCCACCATCTGCGCATACGACGTTTGTTGGCGCAGGCTTTGTAGTGTGCACCTTTGTACCACGCCCGATTGAGAGCGATCCAGGTGCATTGAAAGTGCCGTTCTACCACAACAATGACGACTACGACGAAGTACTCTTCTATCACGCTGGTGACTTTTTTAGCCGTGACAATATTGAAGCGGGCATGGTGACTTTCCATCCAGCAGGCTTCACGCATGGACCTCACCCTAAAGCCTTTAAGGCAGGTCAGGCGCATAAGAAGAAGTTTACCGACGAAGTGGCGGTGATGATTGATACTCGCCATGCACTGCAGTTCTCTGACGAACTCGATAGCGTTGAGAACAAAGAATATGTCTACAGTTGGCAAGAGAAGTAAGGGGCAACAAGGATGAAATTAGCAAGCAAGAAAAATGGCACTCGCGATGGTCTATTGATGGTCGTGAGCAAAGATCTCAAACAATGTGTGGCTGCCACTGAAATCTTCCATGCGATGCACCTTGCACCCACCATGCAGGTAGCATTGGATAACTGGGACAGCGTTGTTTCTCAGTTAGAAGAGTTATACACCTCGTTAAACAACGGGCATGTGACAGGCAGTGAAGTGTTTGCACCTCAGTATTGTGAATCGCCTCTGCCACGTGCTTATCAATGGGCTGATGGCAGCGCGTATGTAAACCACGTTGAATTGGTGCGTAAAGCACGTGGTGCTGAAATGCCAGAAAGCTTCTGGGTCGATCCATTAATGTATCAAGGCGGTTCAGATGCCTTTATCGGCCCTCGTGACAACATCGAGTTTGCCAGCGACGAGTGGGGCATCGATTTCGAAGGTGAGGTTGCGATTGTCACCGGTGACGTGCCAATGGGTGCCAGTGCTAAACAGGCGCACGAGTCGATTCGATTACTGATGTTGGTGAACGATGTGTCGCTGCGCGGTTTGATTCCGGCTGAGCTCGCGAAAGGCTTTGGTTTCTTCCAGTCTAAGCCTTCTTCGGCGTTCTCCCCGGTTGCGGTAACACCTGATGAGCTTGGCGAGCAATGGAAAGGCAGCAAGGTACATCTATCGTTGATATCGACCTACAACGACCAACCTTTTGGTTGTCCGAATGCGGGCGTCGATATGACTTTCAACTTTGCTGAACTAGTAGTCCATGCTGCGAAAACTCGCCCACTATCGGCCGGTGCAATCATTGGCTCGGGCACGGTTTCCAATAAACAAGGTACTGACCACGGCACCTCAATTGCTGAGGGCGGTGTAGGCTATTCATGCATTGCTGAAGTACGCATGATAGAGACGATTCGAGATGGCAAACCGTCGACTCAATTCATGTCGTTTGGTGACTCGATCAAGCTTGAGATGTTCGATGTAGCGGGTGACTCCATTTTTGGCGCGATTGACCAGAAAGTCAGTCAATATCGAGCGCTATAGTCCACGTAATAGGATTTCTGTATGAGCGAGAGCATCGTGAACAAGAACATTATACTTTACGGTTATTGGCGCTCTTCGGCTGCCTATCGAGTACGTATTGGGTTGAACCTAAAACAACTCAACTATGAGTCTAAATCGGTGCACTTGGTGCGTAATGGCGGCGAGCAGCATGACCCACAATATCGTGATCTCAACGCCAGTGAATTAGTGCCCGTGCTGGTGGATGGTGAAGTTCAACTCAATCAGTCACTGGCTATTCTTCAATATCTCGATGAACACTATTTGTGTGAAAGCAGCCCAGACTCCTTGTTGATTCCTGAGCAAATACCACTGCGCTATCAAGCGTTGGCGATGGCTCAGGATATTGCGATAGAAATTCATCCTCTTAATAACTTGCGTGTGTTGCAGTACTTGGAGCGAGAGTTGTCGTGTGAGCCAGAGGCAAAAATGGACTGGCTACACTATTGGATGAGCCAAGGTTTTTCGGCGTTAGAAGAGAAACTGACTAAGCACAGGAAAACACATGGTGACTCGGTGTATAGCCTCTCGGATTCTCCCTGTATTGTCGATATCTGCTTGGTGCCGCAGGTGTATAACGCGCTGCGCTTTGGCGTTGATATGTCGCCGTATCCGTTAATTAACTCGATTGTCGAAGCGTGTAACCAGTTACCCGCTTTTATCGAGGCGATGCCAGAGAACCAAGCGGATGCGAATGCACCGATGTGAACGTATTGAATTCTTTTCAATGAACTGGAAACGTTATTTGGATTAAATTACGTTATAATTACGATTTGGTATATTTAAAGATATTATGTATTCATTCTTTTCAGGTTTAATTTCCAATTTTATGAATAT
>NZ_JBFRVX010000173.1:0-841 GCF_041475345.1 Vibrio sp. 10N.222.48.A3
CTTTATTTAACTTACTAGCAACAATTAAACTTTTGCTAACAAATTAGTTGTCTACTTTAAGTTTTTGAAAGTACTCGTCATAAATAACGCTCGCTTCGCCAACTTCGTCTTGCCAAACACCATTATCCATCACTGATTGTGGCGGGAAAACGTTCTTATCTTCAGAAAATTCTTTCGGAAGAAGAGGGTAAGCTGTTTTAACTGGTGTTGGGTAACCGATCTCTAGAGCAATTTTCGCTGCGTTTTCAGGGCGAAGAAGGAAGTCGATCATCTTATGTGCCGCTTCAGTGTTCTTAGCACCTGCTGGAATCGCTAGGCTATCCATCCAGAAGATAGCGCCTTTCTCTGGCCAGATGATGTCAATCGTTGCGCCTTCTTGGCGTGCCATGTAAGCAGAGCCATTCCAAAGCATACCAAGAGACACTTCACCCGCTAGGTAAGGGTTTGCTGGGAAATCTGAGTTAAATACCAATACGTTTGGCATTAGCTTACGAAGTTCTTCGTACGCTTCTTTGATTTCTTCAGGATTAGTCGTGTTTGGAGAGTAACCCAGTTTAGACAGTGCGACATGGAAAACTTCACGAGAGTCATCCATCATCATCAGTTGACCTTCCCACTGTGTATCCCACAGATCGCCCCAGTTTTTAACTGAAGACTTGTCTAGCATATCTGAGTTGATACCAATACCCGTTGCGCCCCAGATGTATGGGATCGAGTAGTTGTTATTTGGGTCAAATGGCTTATCTAAGTAATTTGGATCCAAATCTGCAAAGTGGCTTAGCTTAGTTTTATCAAGCTCTTGAAGCATGCCTTCTTTACGCATCTTAGAAACGAAGTAAGT
>NZ_JBFRVX010000173.1:1560-2078 GCF_041475345.1 Vibrio sp. 10N.222.48.A3
CTTAGAAACGAAGTAAGTAGAAGGAACGACCAAGTCGTAACCCGTACCTTGAGTTTTTAACTTAGCGTACATGCTTTCGTTAGACTCATAAGTTGAGTAATAGACTTTAATGCCAGTCTCTTCGGTGAAGTCTTCTAGTACTTCATTTGGAATATATTCAGACCAGTTGTAAAAATACAGTTCTTGGTCAGCTGCGAAAGAGGGTGTAGAAAGTAAAGTAGCAGCACACAATGCGCCGGTATACAGTGTTTTTTTCATTACTGTTCCGTTCATTTGTTTGATTTGGAGCTGGGTATTGAACCCAAAGTAAATGGATTTCTAAAAATCGCGCTAAATTATAGCAGTGATATAACAAAATAGGCAGCCTAAGCTGCCTATTGATTGATATTCTTATTTTTAGTTTGTTGATTACCTAACTAGGCTTGTTAAGTAAACCAGTTACTTATTAGCCTCTTTTGACCGGAGCAATTAGATAACAAACTCGCTTACTGACCGGCTTTAAGCTTCATGAAGTAATC
>NZ_JBFRVX010000174.1:0-3321 GCF_041475345.1 Vibrio sp. 10N.222.48.A3
GATGATGAAAACCAAAAGCTGTCTAGGGTTGAATTAGCAATCGCATAACCAAGATTGACCAGACTGACTCGTGTATCCCAATACACGAGTCAGTAAGTTTTAGCGCCCATTTTTAACCATCCATTACCGTAGTGTTTCATCTTTAAATGTTGAACTCGGGTCCTCTCAGAGAAAACTTACGGTTACACACATAAGGTGTTGTTTGTGTCTACACAATCGTATGTAAGGAAAAATTTCTCTCTCGCCTGGCCCCTAGCCCTAAACGGTATATTGATGCAGTCGATGTTGATGATCGATACGCTGCTGGTTTCTCCTCTTGGTGAAATACCTTTGGCTGCCATGGGAATTGCGACCACTATGGTTGCCTTTGTACTCGGTATTCAAATGGCGCTGGCAAACGGCACTCAGCTAGTATTGAGTCGCGCCGTGGGTTCTGGCATTACCGCTTCATTATCCAAAGCGTTTTGGGCAGGTCTGTTCATCAACTTAGGTATCGCGACAATATTTTGGTTTCTGCTCACCTTTTTAGAACAGCCTTTAATTCAAGCTTTAACCGACGATAAAGCCCTTTACTTAGAAATCAGCCACTACCTTGATATCTCAAAGTATCTCGTCATTTTCACAGCATTAACGCAAGTAATTATCGCCCTATTTAATGCATTAGGAAGAACCAAAATACCGTTTAAAGGGTATTTGATTGAATTGCCGATCAACGCTGTACTTTCTTATGGACTCATTCACGGCTTTTCAAATTTCGAAGGTATTGGTGTTCAAGGCGCCGCGCTAGGCAGTGTTATTGCTATCACCCTTCGCCTTGTGTATCTGGTTCTTTGCGTGTATTTGAGCTCGGCAATTTCACTCAAATTAGACGCCCTGCGATCTGAGT
This sequence comes from Vibrio sp. 10N.222.48.A3, assembly GCF_041475345.1. Lineage (NCBI taxonomy): Bacteria > Pseudomonadati > Pseudomonadota > Gammaproteobacteria > Vibrionales > Vibrionaceae > Vibrio > Vibrio sp. 10N.222.48.A3. Next base: position 887 of record NZ_JBFRVX010000174.1, read on the forward strand.
TCATGACAAACGTTCGTCGTCACTTTATCGAGATATTCCCTGTCGCAGCAAATGTAACCATGCTATTGATTGGCGCAACGATTTATCAGTTACTGTATTCGCAACTTAACATCAACGCGTATGTTGCGATTACTTTGGTGATGCCTTGGATCAGGGCTGTCTCTCAATTTATTACTGCTTGGGCTCACTCTTCCGCAATTACTATCAGCCAAGCGATTGGCTCTAAAAAGATGGATGACCTAGTCAAAAACGTCGATACCAGTATTGATATTGCGGTCGTCATTTCTTTTGTGTGTGCAATCTTGTTCGCAGGATTAAGTCTGGTTATTGGTGACATTTACCCGAACTTGGATGAGTCTACCTATCAAGCATTGGCCGTTATCGCCCCACTCTACATCTTCTTGCCGATTGTCCGTGGCTACAACACGGTTCATGGGAATGTATTAAGAGCACTAGGAAAAACGACCGCAGTCTTCAAAATCAACTTTACTGGTCAATGGGTAATTTCAATTCCATTGTGTGCATTGATCATCTTTGGATTAGACGGTTCTATCTTTTGGGCATTCGCTATCCAACCATTCGAAGAAGTCGTTAAAGCTTTTCCATTCCGTCATTTGGCTCGAAAGTCTCTTAAAGAGTTCGATGCCGACAAAGCCAAAGAGTTGATGTATGACTAAACTCCGTATCGAGTTGCCGTCCTAAAATCTTCCTACGCTTTCTGAATACAACCTTGTCTTTTGACAAGGTTGTATTGTTTTAGCTGTACCTTTCATTGGTAGGCTTCAGCACACCCTCATTGATACCAAGGTCACATTAATACCAAGGTCATCTAAAACTCATATAAAACAAAAAGACCACTCAACATTCGGTTAAGTGGTCTTCGAAAATATTCCTTAAGGACTGCGTCTAGCTAGCCTATTGGTTATGCTATGTGCTATTTACCGTTCAACTTAAGCGCTGAGAAAGTCACACTGTTGTAATCGCCATTCTTTTTATCGACAGCGAAATCGCCAGTACCGCCACAACCAGGCCCCCATACAGGGTGAGAATCGCTCACGCTACATTGGCCGTATGCGCCCGCTTTGTAGTAAAAATCATCTTCAGCATAGCCCGTTGGTGAATCAAGTTCATCGATGCCCTTACTCAGGTCGATTTCATACTTAACGGTATCGTGACGCTCGGTTTCAAACGTTAGGTACATCATGGTGCCTTTCACTTCCACTTTGTAGCTAAACTCTTCACCAAGAGCAATACCCGCTTCACCCGGCTCTGCAGGGTTTTCCCACGTGTTACCCCACACTGGATAAGCGATATCGGCACGGTTAGGATCTTTTTTCTCTAGGTTACGTTCATAGTTCCAGAATACTGAACCCATTTCTTGGTCAGGAAACTTCTTATAGAAGATCTTTAGTGGTTCATTACCATGCCCATAACCGGTTCCAGCTTTGATTAGCTCGTTGTGTTTTTTAGCATGAATTTGACCAACCACAACAGAATGAGCTGGGTATTTTTCTGGGAACTTAGCGTTAACTGAGACGTGATTCACTTTTAATGTCGCTTCTAATGTTCCGCCCACAGCACTGTATTCACTAGCCGCTGGGTGACTCGACAGTGCCCACTGGTTTCCTTTATCAGCCGTATCGATAGAGAAATCTGCGCCTCTTGGCATTTGTCGTAATTCAGAACGCGCATTCTTCGAGTTTTTCGTCGTAATCGCTTGGTTCTGCACTTCAAATACAAGGTTGCCGTCTTTATCAAGATGGAAGAAATCACTATGTGAGTAGCTCATCATAGCGACCCCTTCGATTTCATCAACGCGACCATCTTCATTAATATCTGAAGGTATGGTTATTTTCCAATTATGCATATCGAATTTATCGGCAGGTACTGGGTAAGAAACACCGTTATTTGCGAAAGTAACCATTGGCACAGTCGCTAATAACGCCACTGCTAATATGTTTTTCTTAAACATGACTCATCCTTTATTGTTAACAGATACTGAGTACACTCTCAGCACAGAAACTACTTTTGAACACTAATTCGTCATCACGATTTTCTTTAACTCGAACAAGTCACCTGCAAAACAACATCTCTAAACCAATTTCAAATACCTGCCTCGTATTCACTGGCCTTGCCTTTTGCTACGACTGCTATTTCTAACAGTCGAGACTGTTCCCATCATCATTAGTAAACGTAAAAACAATTAATTTGTCTTATTTTAACTCAATTTAAAAGGCGTATTTTTGAAGCTTAACAATATGAGAACCAAGTCATGATTAACTTGGAAAATAGAGCCACAATTGAGATGTTCATTACATTTAACTATATAAACAAGTCACTATTCGGAACTTTTGATAGTTCTCACAGAAATACCACCCAGGAATAAATACCATATTTGTAATACATTAATTCAATATTATTTAAATGTTGATTTG
>NZ_JBFRVX010000175.1:0-14622 GCF_041475345.1 Vibrio sp. 10N.222.48.A3
CAGGGTATGATATACAAATAAATTAACAAAAGACTAAGAAAGGTAAGGCTATGGATTTCATCGAAAGGCTACAGGGGCTATCTAAAAAAATAGTTCAGGTTGGTGCAACATTAGAAACAGAAGAAGCAACTAAGAATGCATTGATTATGCCATTCCTGCACTCAGTTCTTGGTTATGATGTTTTTGACCCAACAGAAGTCGTCCCTGAGTTTAATGCGGATACAGGTACTAAGAAAGGTGAAAAAGTAGATTATGCGCTACTTAAAGATGGTGAAGTTCAAATCTTGATCGAATGTAAAAAATTCGGAGAGAAGCTGTCGACTAAACACGCAAGTCAACTGTTCCGTTATTTCTCTGTAACGAATGCACGTATCGCTATCCTTACGAATGGTGAAGTTTACGAGTTTTATACAGACCTCGATGCTCCAAACAAAATGGATGAGAAGCCATTCTTAACGTTGAATATGTCGGATCTCGATGAGCATATTGTTCCAGAGGTTAAGAAGCTAACTAAATCATCTTTTGATGTTGATTCTGTTGTCGATGCAGCGGGGGAGCTTAAATATCTAAACCAAATTAAGAAGGTTCTACAAGTACAGTTTAAGAACCCAGAAGAAGATTTTGTCAAATTTTTCACATCAAGAGTTTATGATGGTGTTCAAACTGCAAAAGTTAAAGCTCAATTTCTTGAAATTACCTCAAAAGCACTAAAACAGTTCCTTAATGATAGTATCAATGATCGTTTAAAGTCTGCGATTGGCACTAATGAAGAAGTTGCAATTAAGGCGCAAGCGCCAGTTCAATCTGTAGTAGATACAGAAATCACACTAGAGCAAGGCGAAGAAGATAAGCCAAGGGTTGTTACGACTGAAGAAGAAACGGACGGCTTCAATATTGTTAAAGCTATCCTACGTGCAAAATTAGATGTTTCACGTATTACGGCAAGAGACACGCAAAGTTACTTTGGTATTTTGCTCGATGACAATAACCGCAAACCTTTATGTCGTTTACACTTTAATGCTAAACAAAAATATATTGGAATTACTGGTGAAGATAAAAAAGAAACTCGCCACCCAATCGAAAGCTTGGATGATATCTACGGCTTATCTGACAAGTTGCTAGATAATGCAGCTAGATTTGAATAAATAGAGTAAGGGAGGCTTGACCTCCCTTTTTTGTATATGAAATATTTTACGTTACCTCGATACAACGCTATAGCTATCGTTATGGCTGTAATACTAGCCTTTTTTAGTAGTTATAGTAATTCAGCACTTATACACGCTTTAAATTGGCTAGTTGTTGCTTACTTTTTTCTTGAAGCATTTTTCAAGATCAAAGAACAAACTTGGCGAAAATACATCTCGACTTTTGGCAATAAATTTGATTTCTCGATAGTAATAATAAGCTCGATTTTCTTGTTCTTACCAAATGAAGCTCTTGGGAGCGTTATCTACCTAAGGATTTTCAGAATAATATCGCTTATAAAAATTATCAGACTTATGCCAAATACTGAGCATATTGTTAACGGTCTTATAAGAGCTTTAAAGGCATCCAAAGCTGTTTTGATATTACTAGCTGTGCAGTTGCTGTTTTTCTCTCTATTAGGTTTTACGCTGTTTTCTAATGTAATTCCTGAGTACTTTGGTGATCCGCTGCGTTCAATGAATACTATCTTTGGAATTTTTACGATAGAAAACTGGGGAGCGGTGCCAGAAGCAGCAAAAGAACTCAATCAACCTTATGCTTATTATGCTGTAAATACATTTGTTATAGTGGTTTTAGTTTTAGGTGGCTTTATTGCTCTTTCTCTTGCTAATGCTATTTTTGTAGATGAAATGGCAAGTGATAACAACGATAACCTTATGGAAGAGATCGCTGAACTTAAATCAGAGCTTAGCGAAATCAAGGAGTTGTTAAGAAAGCCAAATGATTAACTATTAGTGCCACTAGTTGGATCGTCCATTTAAAGTGTTTGCTTGATAAGCAATTAGTAAGGTCAGATTTCAATATCCTAGTGGAATCTGGCTTTTTAGTTTGCGAAAGTTACGCATGTATAGCGATACTTGGTGCGTGAAAAATATCAACTCGTTTCTATTCACTGGTAACTATATTTAAAGTTCCCTCACACCTCAACATCGCCACAAATGCCTCCAAATACTGCTCGATAGTCAGATCCGCAGACACTGGCGGCAGCTCTACGGTAATACACGATAGGTTTCTTTCTTGGCACCAAGTGCCGAATGAGCCTGGGGTTTCGTAATCAACGTCTTCAACGAGCGGTAGGTTGAACTGCTTGCCTAGCCAAATGGCGAGTTCAGATTGGGTTGGGTCGTCGACCATGGCGAGTGGTTCGTGGAAAGAGATGACGAACTTGGGTTGGCGCTGCTCAATGAGGTTAATGAGCGACTGCACTTCCGGTTCAAGCTGATCGGCTTGGCCGGTTTTAACTTTTACATCTCTGACTGGTGTGTGTGAACTCCAGCGATAGACGGTGTCGTTTTCTGTCCAGTTTTGCGTAGGGAAAGCGCGGTTTAGATCGACTTGGTTTGCGTTGGCGCGAGTGCCTAGTTGATTGCCGTCAGGGTTCATCGATAAGATCACATCGTGTCGTAAATTGGCCGCTGGCAAGCTTCTTAGCGCACAAGATAATCCTGCAATAGAAGCGGTCTCATCGCCGTGTGTGCCTGCTAAAATCAGCCCGCGAAATTCACTTTCTATTTGTGCGGGGAAGTAGAGTAAGGGTGCACCCAACACCGATTTTCCATATGACAGCGGCTTTATTGAAAACGCAGCTCTTTCCGTTCTTGGAATTAAACTCACCTTAATCTCCTGATTGATCAAGTACTATCAAGTATTCACTATTGGCTATATTAATCATTAACCAAGTCCATTAGATGAACCCCTTTAAATAAACCATAGCGTCAAAACTCGTCAACCGTCGCATTGTTAATTTTATTACTTTGCTTCAAAGATAGGCTAGGAGAGCAAAAAAACATGGATTTTAAGAAACATTCAACGGCTTTACTCATTTCATCTTTATTGACCCCTTTTATCTCAGTGACTGCCGTTGCTGAAACCTTACCTGCTGGTGTTTCACTGGCAAAAGACCAACATTTGGTGCGAGCCAATGATGCAGAAGCTGCGACACTCGATCCGGCAAAGGCAGAAGGTTTGCCTGAAATGCACATTCTACGTGACCTATTTGAAGGTTTAGTTATTCAAGATCGCGATGGCAACATCACTCCAGGTGTTGCGGAATCTTGGGAAACCGAAGACAACCAGACGTTTGTATTCCACTTGCGTAAAGATGCTAAATGGTCGAATGGCGATCCGGTGACGGCCGATGATTTCGTGTATGCGATAAGACGCGCGGTCGATCCGAAACTCGCTTCGCCGAATGTTTGGTATCTTAAGCTGACTCAAATCAACAACATCGCTGATGTGGCAGAAGGTAAGAAGCCCGTTGAAGAGCTCGGTATCTCGGCGGTTGATAAGCACACGGTGAAATTCGAACTCGATAGCAAAGTGCCATACTTTGTGGCGATGACAGGCCACACTTCAATGATGCCCGTTCACAAGGCTACGCTAGAAAACAGCGATAAGCCGTGGAGCGATCCGAAGCAGTTTGTTGGTAATGGTGCGTTTGTTTTAGGCGAGTGGGTGGTTAACGAGCGCATTGAACTGGAGAAGAACCCTAACTATTGGGACAGTTCAGATACGCACTTAACCCAAGTGACTTACATTCCGTTTGAGAACCAGAATGCGTCGATTAATCGCTATGCGGTGGGCGAGGTCGATATCACGTCTGATGTGCCGACACACATGGCGCAGCAGCTAAAAATGAAATATCAAGACGCGTATACAGCGGTACCTTTATTGTGTACATACTATTACGCGTTCAATACCACGCGCCCTCCGTTTGATGATGCGCGAGTGCGTAAAGCGGTGTCTTATTCCATGATGCGTAATGTGATTACTAATGGCGTGACTCAAGTAGGTAACTTACCGGCTTATACCTTTGCTCATGAATACACGGCAGGTTTTGATGCCACTCAACCTGAGTACAGTACATGGATTCAAAGGGACCGTGACCAAAAGGCGAAAGAGTTGTTGAGAGAAGCCGGGTACGATGCTTCTAACCCGCTAGATTTTAAATTGCTTTACAACACCAGTGAATCGAATAAGTCGATTGCGGTGGCGATTGCATCCATGCTGAAAAGCAATCTAGGCGCGCAAGTTGAGTTGGAAAACCAAGAGTGGAAGTCTTACTTAGTATCACGTCGACAAGGTGATTTTGATGTGATGCGAGCGTCTTGGTGTGGTGATTACAATGAAGCGTCGACCTTCTTAAGCCTTCTGCGTTCTGAATCTTCAGGTAATTTTGCTCGTTACAACAACGACAAGTACGACGCAGCAATGGATAGCGCATTGGCTGCAACTAATGAGCAAGAACGCCAAGGTTTCTATGACCAAGCGGAGCAGTTACTGGCTGAAGATATGCCTATCGCGCCAATCTACTACTACATGCAGGCTCGCCTAGTGCGACCAAGTGTTGGCGGCTTTGCGAAGAATAACGTTGAAGGGCGTATCTACTCTAAAGATCTTTATATCAAGCAGTAAAAAGCTTTGAACATTATATAAATATAAAATCCCCATTCGCAGACAAGGCGAATGGGGATTTTAGTTACTAGGGGGTAGTAATTTTATCTTCTAACTTGTTTCAGGTTTTAAATAGCCACCATGTCCGCGGCTTTCTTCATCGCTTCTTTCGTTGAACACTCAATCACGTTCGCGTTAGCAAAGCGGTGAGCGTCTTTCACTTGAATATCGTGAGCCAAGATAACTAGCTTCGCGTTCGCTACATCTAGGTCGCTGATGCGGTTCTGAATACCGTTTTGACCTTGAGTTTCTACCTTAATCTTAAGGCCTGCTGCTAAGCCTGCTTTTTCCAGTGCTTTCGCAGCCATGAAGGTGTGTGCAACACCAGAAGGGCAACATGTTACGGCTACGATGTCGTACTCGCCTTCGCCGGCTACAGGCGCTGTTTGAGCTTGTACTGGCGCTTCAACCATGTCTTCTTCGGTTTCAACCGCGACAGGTTTCCAGAAGCCAACGATAACCGCTGTGGTTAGCGAGCCAAGTGCAATACCGACCACGTACATTGGAATGTTGCTTGATACTGGCGCTGTGATTAGGCCGCCCCAAGGTGCGTGTAGTAGAACGTCTGTCATGAAGCCGAATACACAGCCCACGATACCACCGGCAACGATTGAAGGAAGTACGCGCATTGGGTCGTTCGCTGCGAACGGGATAGCACCCTCAGAGATACCGATAGAACCCATGATTGCCGCTGCTTTACCTGCTTCTTGCTCTTGTTTAGAGAACTTATTTTTGAATAGGAACGTCGCCAGTGCCATGCCTAGAGGTGGTGTACAAATCGCGATGCCTACGCCGCCCATTAGCCAAGGTTGCGTGTCTACTTGAGTTTGAGCAAATAGGGTCGCTACTTTGTTGATAGGACCGCCCATATCAAACGCAGTCATACCACCAAGGATTGTGCCCAGAACCATCTTAGACGCGCCAGCCATTGAAGCTAGGAACTCGTTCATTGAAGACATGAACAGTTTGATTGGCTCGCCGATACCCCACAGTACGATGCCGGCAGAGATTAACGTACCTAGAAGCGGATAGATGAAGTAAGCACCTAGCGCGGTCATGTTGGTAGAAAGTGGGATTTTCTTAAGCTGGAACACCACGCCACCGGCGATAAAGCCAGCCACGATACAACCAAGGAAGCCGCCGCCCATGTCAGCCATGATGCCAGAAGAGATCATCGCAGGTGCCAGTGCCGGTTTATCTGCAATTGAGTAACCAATAAAGCCGCCAAGAATGATTGGGAAAAGAACAAGGCCTTTGATACCGATATTAGAGATGTCTGCTAGCAGGCCGTCTGCAGGTACAGCACCTTTGCCTGATGCCATTACCGCTAAAGCCAATAGAACACCACCGGCTACGATGAAAGGCAGCATGTGTGAGGTTCCGAAAAGCAGGTGGCCTTTCATGGTGCTAAGGATTTTTTTAAAGTCGCTACTACTGTTTTTGTTATTAGAGTTACTACTGGTATTCGTAGCTTGAGTTGTTAGGGTGCTCATAATTTTCTACGCCTTATGAATTAATTAAAATATTAAGGATTTGTTGTTCGTCTTTTGCGTTATGTATATCTTGAATAAATTCATCGCTGAATTTTCCAAACAGTTCTTGTAGTACATAAATATGATGGTCAGCACCGTTATCTGGTGATGCAATCATAAAAAATACGGTTGGGTTAATGCCGTCTTCATCGCCATACTCAATGCCTTTGCGCTTAACACCGACAGCGATTGCCGGCTCAGTGACAGCCTTGCTTTTTGAGTGTGGGTAAGCGATGCCGTCCATAGAAGTGATGCTTTGAGATTCACGAATTTCGATGTCTGCCAAGAAGGCTTCTTTATTACTGATTCGGTTGTTTTCAAATAACATGCCTGCCAATTCTTCAAACAGTTCTTTTTTATTATTCGCTTGAAGGTTGTTATTAATTAAGTTGACGTTGGTTAGCTGTGTGATCATTTATTAACTCATTCACTATTGAAGTTCTTGAATTAAAATTAATGGATTAACCCGATTCGCGAAATAGCAAATAAAAGCCCTTCACTGTACATTTGTACCAAGCAAAATTAAGTGTGATTTGCATCATTAATGCAGTGTGAGGTGGGTCATATTTGATGGTGTATTTCGGTGTTGAAATAACTTTCTGCAGGAACAAAAATGCCCCGCAAAAGCAGGGCATGGATAGTGTGTGATTAGTGGTGATGGATCTAGCTGTAAGCGCGCGCCACACGTCCAACGCAGTCTAGCTTGTAACTCTCAGCATAAGCAGGAATAAACACCGACTGGCCTTTCTCTATCACGCAGGTTTCACCACATTGATGAGTGAGCACCATGGATTCGTCGAGCGGTAATAGGATTTCTGCACCTTCGGTGGTGATTTTTCTTTGGTGAGAATTCTGCACGATAGAGAACTTAAAATCCTCAACTGGAATTTGGTATTCCATCACATCACCTTGCTCTATTGGGCTGAGCAGTAACCTATCCGCCGGCTTTTCATTGAATTGAGTACAAGAGACTAATTCATTGATATCCATGTACTTAGGTGTCAACCCTGCGCGGAGTACATTGTCTGAGTTCGCCATGATTTCTAAGCCCGTACCTCTAATGTAAGCGTGGGGAGTCTCGGCATCTAGATACATGGCTTGCCCCGGCTTTAGAGTGATCACGTTCAATAGCAGTGGAGCAAACAACCCGACATCACCCGGGTATTGCTCTTCCAGTTCTGAAATCAACTGGAACACAGGTGTATCTGAAAGCTTCGCCTTCATCAGCAACATGGTCAGCGCCATGCCTTTTTGTTCTCCTTGCAAAGACAATAAGCTCGCGAAGAAGCTCGCTAATCCATTGGGCGTTTGGTCGCCCTCTAGGTCATTGACCATCGAATGCAGCTCTGGAATATCAAGGTAATGGAAGTGCTCAAGAATCTCGCTGATTGATCTAAAACCATTCATCGCGGTGTAGTCAGTTAGGGCATACACCAGTTCTGGCTTGTGGTTGGCATCCTTGTAATTACGATTGCCAGCCGTTATCGGAATGCCTTGCTGCTCTTCAAGAGCGTAGCCAGATTCCGCTTGTTGCTTGTTCGGGTGAACTTGCACCGATAGCGCTTTCTCTGCTGCTAACACCTTGAATAGATATGGCAGCTCACCAAAACGACTTGCTACTTTTTCGCTTAGAAACAGGCTTAGATTCTTCGAAATCAGGTTCGACAATGTGGTTTGCTGACCATTGTCGGTGACCATCGAACAACCATTCGGGTGAGCCCCCATCCAGATCTCCGCTTGCGGCTCTCCAGATTGGTTATCAATACCAAACAGTTGGCTGAACGAAGAAGGGCTACCCCACGCGTAGTTTTGAATCACGTTGGTCATAGGATAAAAAAAGCGTTGTACGAACGAGTCGTTCGCTAAAGAAAAATCAGACATCGAAATCACCATGAAGGGAAACATGGCTTGAGCTCTACTCGACTTATTGAAATGCGAGTAGAAGGCCTCAAGCCATTGGAGTTGAAATGGCTTAAGCCGCTGCTGTTGTTAACTTGGCTTTACGTAGATTTTTAAGCGCGATACAAGTAACCGCAGTTACGCCCGCGCCAGATGCCATGCACAGCAGTGCCAGCATTGGGTAGTTCATAGCGCCAAGTAGAGCGACTACTGGACCACCGTGCGCAACGCTGTTGGTGATACCAAATGAGAACGCCATAACAGCGGCAGTCATTGAACCAAGTACGTTGGCAGGGATAACCGACATCGGATCTTGAGCCGCGAAAGGAATCGCACCTTCAGAGATACCCACTAAGCCCATTGCGCCTGCAGCTTTACCTGCTTCGATTTCAGAAGATTCAAACAGGTCGAACTTGCGGCCAAGTCTGGTTGCGATGGCCATACCCAGTGGAGCCACAGGAATTGCACACGCCATCGCACCCATGAATTGAGTTTGACCGCTGGCAATCATGCCGACCGAGAAAAGGAATGCCACCTTGTTGAATGGACCGCCCATATCGAAACCAGCCATACCACCCAGTACGATGCCTAGCAGAACCACGTTGCCTGTACTCATGCTCGTTAGTAGTGCAGTAAGAGCATCCATCAGCCCAGCGATAGGTGCGCCGATAACAAAAATGAACAGACCTGCGATGAACAAAGAGCCAGTGATCGGAGCGATCATGATAGGCACAAGCGGTTGAACGAATTTGTGGTAGTTAAATGAGGTAATCCATTTAACGAAGTAACCCACTAATAGACCGGCGATGATCGCGCCAATGAAGCCTGTACCTGCGTCAGCGCCATAGAAAGAGCCGTTGTTAGCAATCCAACCACCGATAAGGCCAGGGGTTAGAGCAGGGCGGTCAGCAATCGCGTAAGCAATGTAGCCAGCCAAGATTGGGATCATCAATGTGAAGGCAACCACGCCCACTTCTAGGATTTGGTTCCACATGCTGCCAGCAGGAATCGCCATGCCAGATTCACTTGGCTCGCCGCCAATCGCCAGTGCAAGGGCAATCAATAGGCCGCCAGTGACTACGAATGGGATCATGTGTGATACGCCATTCATCAGGTAACGATAAAGGTCTGAACGCGCTTGTGAGGCTTTTTCTACAACGGATTGGTTGGCCGGCGTTTGTTCTGCTTGATAGCTTGGCGCGTTGAGTGCTTGCTTGATCAAGCTTTGTGCGTCTTTGATTGGTGCTTTTACGTTGGTGCTGATGACGCGTTTTCCGGTAAAGCGAGCCATGTCGACCTGTTTATCACAAGCCACGACAATCGCGTCTGCACGTTCGATCTCTTCTTGAGTCGGGCTGTTTTTAACACCAATAGAACCGTTAGTTTCGACCTTGATGTCGTAGCCAAGAGCCGCTGCGCCTTTCTCTAGCGCTTCAGCTGCCAAATAAGTGTGTGCAACGCCAGCTGGGCAGCCAGTGACACCAATGATGAAACCTTGTTTCTTAACGTTGGTTTCCGCTTCTGAAGGCTCAGGTTTGGTAAGCAGTAGTTCTAATGCTTCTTGTTCAGATTGAGCATTCATGAAGCTTTCGATAAAGCCTTCTTCAATCAGTTTTGAAGAAAGCTCTGCCAATACTTCGATGTGGTGATCATCGCCGCCATCTGGAGACGCAATCATGAAGAAGAGTTTTGATGGTTGGCCGTCATCGGCGCCGTACTCGATACCCTGCTTGTGGACGCCGATAACAACCGCGGGTTTGATCACCGCGCTGCTTTTCGCATGTGGTAGGGCAATGCCTTCTTCAAATCCGGTATTACCTTGTTCTTCTCTCGCCTTAATGTCGGCAAGAAACTGTACTTTGTCTGAAATTCGGCCTTGTGTGTAAAGCACGTCTATAAGCTCTTTAAATACGTCTTCTTTTGAATTAGCGCTAAGCGAAAGCTTAATCAAATCTTGATTGATCAATGTCGTGATCATAATGAACCCCTACTCTGTTTTTATTTTGTTAGGGGTATTCTGGAATCTACGGCTTACCTTCTGTAGTGAAGAAAAAACGCATTTACTGGATGATTGTTGCGTTATAAGTGGAGTGTGATTTTGATCGGTCGAGTGGCTGTTTTAAGGGCGGTGTTGACAGAGTTTAAGATGTGTTGAGGCTTTTATTTATAAGGGATACAGCGTATTTGTTTATCAGAGCAGGAACGTTCTAGTTCAGTTTCTTTACTGGAAATTTATTTCCGTGACTGGATTTTTGTAGCCTAGATCTCAAATTGTGATTTTGCTCAATAGCGCTATGTTTCACTAAGGGGTATATCTATTCCCGTAGCCTTATTGCTGCCCATTAGAGTTCGAATAATGATATTTCATGACTTAATCTCGTCTGTATTAAATGAGCGAGAACCGTTTCATAACATCTGGTTTGCTGGAGATTTTCACACGCCTTCAGCGTGCAGTTATCAGGTGAACTTTCCGCGCTTAGAGCTAGTGCTAGACGGAGAGTATATTAATGAAATGGAGAGTCATGATCGCAAAATAACCAACGTTATCGCCAAAGCCGGAGACGCGATTTTCATCCCACCCAACTGCTGGAACAAGCCAAACTGGGATACAGACTGCTCGGTGTTGAGCATGTTGTTTGGTCGTCGTCAGCTTGGTTTAAGCTTGGTGAGCAAGCGCAAAGGCGAGGAGAGCTTTTACGATATTCAAAAGCACAGTATTCAGACTCGCTCTGGTTTTGCGATTGATAATATTTTGGAGGCGCTTAGCTCGTTAGCGAGAGAGAGTAACAAGCAGCCGATGGACGAGTTATTGCTGCAAGCTCTACTGCAATACAGTAAAACCATGCTGGAAGCGCCCGTAGAAAAATCTCATAGCCGAGTACAGGATGTGTATCAGGGGATTTGTATCTACATTCAAGAAAACTTCCACCGCCAGATCACCCGAGACAGCATTGCCTCACGCTTTAGCATCTCATCCAATCACTTGTCGCGAATGTTCCGTCAGCAAGGCCACATGACGCTAGCAGAGTACATTACCCGCGTGCGGGTCGATCGCGCTAAGTTTATGCTTAAGAAGTACAACTTCAAACTCAATGAAGTGGCACTACGTTGTGGCTTTAAAGATGTGAACTACTTCTGCCGCGTGTTTAAGAATCGCACCGGTAGAACGCCGACCGAATATCGTGGCTCTATTTAGTTAAGCCGTCTTTTTAAGTCGGAGCGTATTTTTTTGTTGAGCCGTCTTTTGGAGTGAGTAGCCTTACAGCAGGCGAGATGAGATATACATCAGCAAGGCTTGTAAATCGACACTGCTTCGAGTCTTTTGCAAACGCTCGTTGACCTGATCGTGAAGTAGGTTTCTAGTTAGGTTGGTCGTCGCCACAATGTGTTCACGTTGCGGCTTGGTTGGCAGTACTAAAGCGATAGCTACGTGTACTTGGCCAATTTGAGATGCCCAGTCAATCGGGTTGTCACTGACGATCACCGCGATCGAGAGATCTTGAGTAGATTCAAACATCACATGTGGCAGTGCGATACCTGGTGACACGCAGGTTGAAGAGCGTTCTTCTCGCTTAATGAAAGCCAAAATCAGCTCATCTGGATCTTCTGGATAAACGAGGTGAGCGAGCCCTTTCAAGCACTCAAATTTTGTCAGTTGAGTTTGCGCCTTAGCGTGGTGCCACTTGATGTCACAAGGCGGGCATATCTGAGGCATACGCTGGATTAAGTCGTTCGAGAACTCATGATTCACTTGTGAGCCAACCATGTCGTAATGCTCAGCAATCACGTCTTTTATTACAAAACATGCGAGTTCAGCATCAATACCTACTGCGGTTATCTGGCATAAATCCCCCCGGAGTAAACCCACTTGTAACATCGCGACAGATTTGGAGAGATCAGCGGTTCGATTTTGAGTGATGTTGATAATGCGGATGTTGCTTTTGAACTTCTTCGCTAAACGAGTCAACGGCTGCGCGACGTGTGAGTTCGCGGCAGGATCGTCAACGAAGAAGGTGATCTGATATTCATTCATGAAAGGTTTAAGTTCGACAATGCTTGATAAAGACTTTATCGACACTCAATAACACCTCTTCCATTGGAATGAATACGGTTTTCGCTGGGTCAAATCGACTTGGTTGTTCGATGTCGATATCAGAGACGATCAACACTTTGTCTGCGAGGGTAATATCCTGGCCTGTCAGTAAGTTTTCAATCCCCATAGCGCCTTGAGTCTCAACCTTGATTGAAACATTGAATTTTGGGGCTGTTTTATTTAGTGCATCAGCTGCCATATAGGTGTGCGCAATGCCTGTAGGGCACGCAGTTACCGCTACAATTCTCATTATTATTCTCGGTGTGCTTAGATCGACAGTTTACTTGGATCGATAGGACTATCTGAATCTAGGAAGTTTATGGATTCCCGTTTTTAATTCAAAGGTGAACGTCACACTCTTGCTTCTTGGTTACAATTATCCAGTTAATGCACCTTTCGTCCTATATATCGAGCGGCCTTGCCTCGTTAGTCTTTTCATATTATTAACCTCTTTATCTCATTTACCTAAATTGGTACTCGGACGAGGCAGCACATGGACATCACTGACATTATAGAGCCGGAGATTATCTGTCTGGATTTAAAGGCAGACTCTAAACAGGCGGTATTTGAAGAGCTTGTCGAACTGCTTGACCGCGCAGGCAAGCTCTCCAATAAAAGTGAGTTCCTTGATGATATCTGGAAGCGTGAGGCCATCGGCAATACGGGCTTTGATGATGGTATTGCGATTCCACACGCGAAAAGCACTGCTGTCGCTAAACCAGCAGTGGCGGTAGGTATCAGCCGCTCTGGCATCGATTATGGCGCAGACGGCGGCGAGTTGTCGGATGTGTTCTTTATGCTCGCTTCACCAGACAACAACGACGACCACCATATCGAGGTACTGGCTCAGATTTCGACCAGACTTATCGAAGATGGCTTTGTTACAAAATTAAAGGCGGTGGAGTCTGTCGAGGAAGCTCAAGAGCTGTTTCTCGAAGCCAATTCTGAATCGTTTGATAGTTATGCCTCAAGCCATCATGAAGTGTATGTCGAGCCACTCAGCCCTTGGGCACAATCTCTTAATCGCCTCAAAGAACACTTGTTATACGGTACCTCACACATGATCCCATTTGTGGTCGCAGGCGGTGTGCTTTTGTCTTTGTCGGTAATGATGTCTGGCCATGGCGCTGTGCCTGAGAGCGGTGTTCTTGCTGACATAGCACAAATGGGTATCGCGGGGCTAACCCTGTTTACCGCGGTGCTCGGTGGTTACATTGCATATTCAATGGCCGACAAACCGGGCTTAGCACCCGGAATGATTGGTTCTTGGCTCGCGGTCAATCAGTACAGTACCGGCTTCCTTGGCGCAATTGTGGTCGGCTTCTTCGCAGGTTTCGTGGTTAATTTGCTCAAGAAGATCAAACTGCCAGACAGTATGATCTCGCTGAGTTCGATTTTCATCTATCCATTAGTCGGCACCTTTGTAACCTGTGGGGCGGTGATGTGGGTGATTGGCTCTCCTATCGCGTATGTGATGCTTGAGATGAACCAAATGCTGACTGGCATGGCGGGCTCAGGAAAAGTGGTGTTGGGCAGTATTTTAGGGGCGATGACGGCCTTTGATATGGGCGGCCCAATCAACAAAGTGGCGACGCTGTTTGCTCAAACGCAGGTGAACACTCAACCTTGGCTAATGGGGGGCGTCGGTATTGCCATTTGTACGCCACCATTAGGCATGGCGCTTGCCACTTTCATATCACCTAAGAAATTCAAACGAGACGAACGCGAAGCCGGAAAAGCAGCGGGTATTATGGGCATGATCGGCATCAGTGAAGGTGCGATTCCTTTTGCTGCCGCCGATCCTGCGCGAGTTCTGCCTGCTGTTGTTGCTGGTGGCATTGTCGGTAATGTGGTTGGCTTTATGTTCCATGTCATCAACCATGCACCATGGGGCGGCTGGATAGTGTTGCCGGTGGTTGACGGCAAAATTGGCTATATCGTCGGCACACTAGCAGGAGCACTGACGACGGCTCTGATCGTGATACTACTGAAAAAGAACGTGGTCGAAGGTGAAGTAAGTTCTAATCAGTTTACGGGTGGCTCGATAACGGAAGAAGGGCAAGCGGATGTATTGGCGATCACTTCTTGTCCATCTGGTGTTGCTCATACGTTTCTTGCGGCTAAGTCTTTGGAAAAGGCGGCTCATCATCTTGGGGTTCGGATTAAAGTCGAAACGCAGGGGGCCAACGGAATCGGCAATCGCATTACACAGAAAGACATTGAGCGGGCGAGGTTGGTGATTTTTGCTCATGATGTGGCAATTAAAGAGATCGAACGCTTTGCGAACGTGAAAACCTTAGATGTCAGTACTAAGGAAGCGATGCTTAATGCGCAGGCGTTGATTATGAGGAAAGTATAAAAGCCATCGGCTTTAAGATTGGCCGAAAAGCAATAAATAAAAAGACGCCCAAGTATTAGTAGTAATACTTGGGCGTCTTT
>NZ_JBFRVX010000176.1:0-6318 GCF_041475345.1 Vibrio sp. 10N.222.48.A3
GTGCAGTACGTGCACCACCAACGTGAAGATAGCCAGTTGGGCTAGGAGCAAAACGAGTTTTAACCGTCATTTAAATACCTTGATTATGTAGGTGATTCTTTTAGTGATTGCCATTACAAAGCCTGCAACAGAAAAATATCACTAAATTTTGGGCGCTATTTTATCACCACCGCTTAAATCTACAATCAGTAGTGAATGATTAATGCGCTGATCTTGTACGAAAGCTATCGTAGAAGGAGCAAACCAATAGCTCAAGCACATGTCAAATGCTCTAAAACGGCAAATTCTCGCCACGCTCGCGATAAACCTCATCTATTCCATCACTCAATATTCCAGCAAATATCAAATTCTTGAATTTATGTTTGACCTTACCCTTACGGGAAGGTTTATGTTAGGCGTAGATGAGAATTGGAGTATCGATATGAACCATTACACAGCTATGCTCAACGGCCTAAATTGCATGGGTTGTGCGAAGAAAGTTCGCACACTGTTTGGCGAATTCGACAACACGACGATCAATGATATATCGCCGACCCACATCGATATTTCTACTCCTTTTAATTACGTTCAACTCAACCAACAGTTAGCGACGCTTGGTTATAGCATGGGCAATAAACTGCACCTTTCGTTATCCGGTCTTAGCTGCGGTAAGTGCGTGAACAAGCTGACACAAGCGCTTGAGCAGACCGAGCAAATCTCAGACCTAGAAGTCAGCAAACATGAATTGTCGTTGGTTAGTCTGCTTTCAGAATCCGAGCTTATTGAGCTAATCGAAAGTGTGGGTTATCACGCAACTCCTTACTCTGAAATTAATGAGCCTTTATCTAATAAAGAATCAGAAGACGATAAAAAAACAGTGCCCGTGGAACCGACACAAGCTAAACCTGCGGCTAGCCAATATACCTATCACCTTGTTCTTGAGGGAATGACGTGTGCGAGTTGTGTTTCTTCGGTAGAGAAAGCTCTGAAAAAGAATGAGTTCGTCGACCAAGCTCAGATCAACCTCGCCGAACAGACAGCCTTAGTCTTCACATCTGAAACACGTAGCGTCATCGAAAGCCCTCTCATAGAATCGGTAAAAACCGCAGGTTATGGTGCCGAGTTCGTTGATGACGCGGCAACTCAACAACAAAAACAGCAAGAACAACAACTTCGTACCCAAAAAGCTTTCCTAAATAATTCAGTAAGCGCGCTACTTATCGGTGCTCCGCTGATGGCGTGGGGTCTGTTTGGTGGCAGCATGACTATTGCTACATTTAACGACCAATTGGCTTGGGGCTTAATAGGTGTTGTCTGTTTGGTACTGCTTGCGACCTCAGGACGCAGCTTCTTTACTAACGCTTGGCAATCACTGATGCACAAGCGTGCAACCATGGATACGTTAGTTGCTTTAGGTACTGGCGCAGCATGGTTCTATTCAATGTTGGTTGTGCTTATTCCATCATGGTTCCCAGAACCATCGCGCCATGTCTATTTTGAAGCGAGCGCAATGATTGTTGGCCTAATTTCTTTGGGTCACTACATTGAAGCCAAAGCCAAAGCTCGCACCACTAAGTCTTTGCAGGCGCTGATTAACTTACAGCCTCAAAAAGCGGTGGTTATCGTCGATGGCAAAGAGCAAACCATCGCTGTAGAAGCCATTCAAGTCGGTATGCAAGTTCGAGTGAAGCCAGGAGAAAAAGTCCCTGTCGATGGTGTCGTGGTATCTGGCGAATCTTATATCGATGAATCGATGCTGACTGGCGAACCGCTTCCCAACGTTAAATCGATTAATGATGGCGTTTCAGCAGGTACCATTAATGGTGATGGCAGCTTAATCATTGAAGCTACGGGGATTGGCTCAAGCACCATGTTGACTCGAATCATTCAGATGGTTCGCCAAGCACAAAGCAGCAAGCCTGAGATTGCGAAGCTTGCCGACTCTATTTCTGCCGTTTTCGTACCAGTTGTGGTCGCGATCGCAGCCATTGCCGCCCTAGTTTGGTTTTTTGTTGGACCACAACCGAGTGCAAGTTACATGCTAGTGGTATCAACAACAGTGCTAATCATCGCCTGCCCATGCGCATTGGGCTTAGCGACACCGCTCTCTATTACTGTTGGCGTTGGCAAAGCCGCTGAGTTTGGTGTTCTGATCAAGGATGCAGATGTGTTGCAATCTGCAAGCAAAATTGATGCTGTCGTATTTGATAAAACAGGCACCCTAACCCAAGGTAAACCAACCGTTCAGCAGGCCTTTTATGGCGACTTATCAGAACAAGAACTGCTGGCTTACGCCTATTCGGTAGAGGTAGGGTCAGAACACCCATTAGCGAAAGCCGTTTGCCAATATGCTGAGAGCTTACAAGTTTCAGCACTACCCCACAGCGAATTTGAAAACCAACGAGGGCTTGGGGTACTGGCAATAATTAACGGCAAGAACGTGCAAGTTGGCTCGCTTAAGTTCCTAACCCAATTAGGTGTCAATACAGACATTGGCGCGGATTTCATCGAGCTTTGTCGTACACAAGCATGGACACCCATCTTCGTTGTAATCGATCAAAAACTGGAAGGCATATTTGGCATTTCAGACTCGTTAAAAATAGATAGCAAACAAGCCATTGCTCAACTAAAATCCGCCGGAATTCACACCGTACTATTAACGGGCGACAACGACTCTGTGGCTCAAGCAATAGGTAAAAACGTCGGTATCGACGAGGTTATCTCGGAAGTACTACCAGAGCAGAAAGCTCAGCATATTGTTCAGCTTCAACAACAATATAAGAGCGTTGCCATGGTAGGAGACGGTATTAACGATGCACCAGCTCTTGCTCAAGCGGATATAGGAATCGCAATGGGCAGTGGTAGTGATGTGGCGATTGAAAGTGCGCAAATGACGCTGCTGAACTCGTCGCCACTGTCTGTGAGTAATGCGATCGAGCTATCCCAGGCGACCGTGAGAAATATGAAGCAAAACCTGTTTGGTGCCTTCATCTATAACTCGTTAGGTATTCCAATTGCGGCTGGTGTGCTCTACCCATTTTTTGGATTTTTACTTAGCCCTGTCGTTGCAGGCGCTGCGATGGCGATGTCATCAATCACCGTAGTCAGCAATGCCAACAGATTAAGATTGTTCAAACCCACTCATTATAATATCAACAAAAACCAAATTCATGAGGTTCACCATGATTCGTAAAGTTATGACTCTTACTGCACTCGCTGCAATTTCAGGACAAGCTCTCGCTACTAATGTACTAAACCATAAGTCTCCATATTGTGGCTGCTGCACAGAATGGACAGAACACATGCAAGACGCAGGTTTCGATGTCACAGAGAAACTCCATGATGACATGAACCCAATCAAGCAGAAGTTAGGAGTAACGCCAGAACTGGCTTCTTGCCATACGGCAGAGATCGACGGTTACGTATTTGAAGGGCACATTCCTGCAGAGGACGTGAAAGCCTTTTTAGAGAACCCACCACGCAATGCGATTGGCTTGGCGGTTCCAGGCATGCCAATGGGCTCTCCGGGCATGGAGTATGGCGATAAGAAAGACGAGTATTCTGTGTATGCGTTTAACGAGAAAGGTCAGGTGTTTGAATACCGTCATTACAACGGAAAATAGAGCGTAAATAGACCTACGAACAGTAATAAAAATAGAGCCTAGCATTAAGTAAACCCAAGACTGTGGTTTACTTACTAGGCTCTTTGCTTTTGGACAGTAAAGCAAATCTTGTCGCGGCACCAACCGGGCTGTTAGTACCACTATGTTTTCGTCGCTAGTTAGCAAAAACTCTATTTAACAAAAAAGCTAATTAGCGAAGAAACTCACTTGGCTAATAATCTAATCGATTAAGCAGCCAAGTGAATCAGCTTAGAAGCCGTAAGATGCACCGAATACGAATGCGTTGTTTGTTTTAGACGCGCCGTTCGCGAAATCAACTCCGTTAGCTTGGCTACGGAATTCGAAGTAAGGTTGAACACCTTGACGAGTCCATGTTGCACGAAGCTCGTGATCCATAGCTTCAGCATCAATCATGTATACGTTGTTGTAGCTCAGCGCTAGGTCTTCGTTTACAGAGTAAGCAATGCGGTTATCCATGCGGTAATCAGTGTCTGCATCTGCAGAAGTGTCATCGATGTGTGCACGAGTACGGTTACTAATAGAGATACCGTTATCGAAGTTGTAGCCAATTTTAACCAATGGACGGAACTGAATGCTCTCGCCAGCAGAGAAGACATGTTGGTAACCCGCAGCAACCCATAGGTTGTCAGTGATATTGAAAGCTTGCTCACCACCAACAGTGATGAATGCATTTGCTTGACCAGTTGTTGCGTCGCCACCAGTTTCAGCAGCAGTTAGACCTTCAAGGTCGCCAAGTTGGATGCCATCAAACTCAGTGTAAACAGTTAAACCGCCTAGAGAGTTGTCAAACGTGTGGCCAGCTTCTAGAGTCGAAGTCATATCAGAACCGTGGATACGGCCATCGTCGTGAAATTGGATATTACCTGTAACGTAAGAAGAACCAGCGAAAGCACTAGAAGCGAAAGCTAGAGAAAGTGCACTTAGAGCGATAATTTTTTTCATAGTAAACTGCCTTAGTTTAAATTTTTCAGCGACATATCTTCGGTATATCATTCACCTTCGCCGCTTGAGTAATTGGTAGCCTCCCTGGCATGAAATCTATCTTGCTCGAATTAATTTACGCTTCAAAATAAAAGGGCAAACAGAGTGATCTCTCTCACCATCAAAAAAAAGAAAGTTATTTAAACCTAACAAATCAATAACTTAAAAACATAAAAATAGATAAAAAAAGAAACCCAATAATCAAAACGGATCAAGGTCACGTTATTTCACGGCGTAAAATTAGATTCAGTTATTTCAATCACACCTGATTTATAGTTTTTTATGGCGGACTTATTTTTTGAAGAGAAGAATGAGAAGTGCGTCACTTTTGCGATGAAGCTCACCTTATGTGCATTGTTGACGTTATAAACAAAGGTTATTTCTATATGTTTCAGTTTAAGGAATGTACCGAACTTAGTTTGGACGAAAAAAAAGCTCCCACTTTTATCTGAGTAAGATAATAGTTAGGGAGCTCATCTATTAATGTTGCTTATCGATTATTTCACCGAAGTCACTCGACTTACTTTCTCGCCACTTTCAGAGATAGAGCGGATGTAAGTTTCGCCTGAAACCGAAGGACGTTGTTGCTCATCGTACGTTAACCAGTTTTCACCATCCGCTGAGTATTGAAGCTCTACGCCAGGGAATTGAACGTTCATCGCTAGCTTGCCATCAATAACTTTTGCCCCCGGAACTGGTAGTCGGTAATCAATACCCGCTTTCTCAAGCTTAGCCAGTTCACGTTGACCAACAATATTCGCGAAGCGATTAAAGTCGTTGTTTAAAGACTGCTTATTTACTAGGTCGGTATCTTGAGAGTATTCAACGCCCACTTTGTAGTCGTTTTCCCAATCAGCTCTGTGCCATGCGCGCTCTGCTGCTGCAAGTACGCGAGGGAACACCATGTATTCATACTGCTCGTCGGTACGTACTGTTTCAGACCAAAGCTGTGCAGACAAGCCGTAGAAAGGTTTTGCTTCAATCTCGCCTTTACCAGTGAAGCCATTGCCGTCACGGTCTAATGAAGTTTCCGCGTTTTGTGGCATGTTTTCTGGTGCGAAGCCAAACATCTTACGAGTATCCGTTGCACGCGTTGCCCAGTAGTAACCTCGCTCTGCTGCGTCAACTTCGTATGGCATATCCATGTATACGTAATCTGGGTTAGAGACAATCACGTCATAACCTTTCGCTGACCAGTCGTACACTGATGAAGTGCCGCCCCAGTAAAGAACGTCCCAGAAGTTAACGCGAGTCGTTTCAGTAGCGAAGCCAGATTCACCCTCTTCCACATACTTCAAGCCATCTTGCCAAGCTTGGAAGTGAGGAATGCCTTTGTCTGCAACAATTTTTGATACTTCTTTTGCAAAGTAGCCAGGCAGGTGACCAAAATCACTCACTGAACCATCAGCAATCAAAGACTGACATTGTGGAGACTGTTGGAATGGCTTGTCTTGCTTGTCTAGCTCAATGTTACCTTTCCATGCCACTTTGTCTTGAGCATCAACATCTTGAAAGCCTGCGCCTAGCTTGATGTTTTTCGCTTCATCACCACCAAAGTGCCAAGTCGTTAGCGGCATACCCGCTTCATTGTGCATTGCTGCAATTTCAGTAATCACTTTATCAACAAAGCGAGTCGATGATTCCATACATGGGTTGATGAAGCTGTGCTTATCGTAGAACTGAATAGTCGTCACGTTTGACGTATCTTGTGGAT
>NZ_JBFRVX010000177.1:0-3115 GCF_041475345.1 Vibrio sp. 10N.222.48.A3
GTGGGCGTATTACGAATTAGGCTGGGGCGGCTGGTGGTTCTGGGACCCTGTTGAAAATGCCAGTTTGTTACCGTGGCTCACTTCGACAGCCTTGCTGCATTGTTTAGGTGTTGCCAAAGGTAAACAACAGCTTCTGAAGTGGTCTCTAAGCCTTGCTTTCATTACATTTTGTTTGAGTATACTAGGCACATTTATTGTTCGTTCTGGTGTACTCACATCGGTACACGCTTTCGCTGTTGACCCGACTAAAGGTATCGCACTGCTACTTATATTGATGTTGGTGCTAGTGAGCTCTTTCTCTCTTCTTATCATCAGAGGGGAATCTTTTGAATCTAACCCGATTACTAGCTTCGACAGTAAGAGCTTTTTAAGCCTAGTTGCGGTGCTCATTTTTGTATTAGCGACCGCTGTTGTGGTGTTTGGTACATTTTATCCAATGGTCTTTGAACTGCTTGGGCTGGGTAACATATCGGTGGGCGCGCCATACTTTAATCTGTTGATTGCACCTTTGGCTTTGCTTGCACTTGGCGTGGTTGGCTTAGCCCCATTGTTGAGTGTTAAACCTCAAGCAACCAAAGGTGTTATTTCATTGTTAGTTCTTATGTCGTTGGCATTGGGTTACGTTTGTTATTCTTGGCAAGTGGAACAAGTCCAACGACAAGTGATGGCTCTGATGACATGGGCACTCGCATTTTGGGTTTTACTCACTCATGTTTATGGCTTAGCGGTAACGCGCAGTTCCAAGTTCCAACGAAAAGTCTGGGTGATGACATTTGCCCATGTTGGTGTCGCGGTCTTAGCTGTAGGTGCTGCAATGAACAGTTACCACTCGTTTGAGCGCAGCTATAAATTAAGCCCAGATGAACAGGTGGAGTTTATGGACTGGACGCTTGCTCATGAAGATACAGAGCTTTATGTCACCTCAAACTTTACCGCTGAAAAGGCGATACTTAAGCTAGATACTGGCGAGCAAAGTTTTTCTATTTCGCCGGAAAGAAGACATTACCAAGTTCGAGTGATGAACATGAGCGAGCCCGCAATGAAATGGTTCTGGCATGGCGATGTGTATATCACCATGGGTGAGAAAGTTGACGCTACCGCTTATGCATTTCGAGTTCAGTACAAAGCGTATGCTCGTTGGATATGGTTTGGTGGGTTGTTCTCAATTCTAGGTGCTGTGCTTTCACTGACCAATCGTAAAAAGAAAACCGTTAAGGCTGCACAGTATGCATACCAGCGTTCGTAATAAACTCATTGCTCTATTTTCAGTGGCTGTTGCTTTGGTCGTTGCATTTTCATATGCGCTCGACAATAAGCAACAAACGACCAGCGTTTCAGAGCAAAAAAGGGCTTTCCCTGAATTTACGGCAGAAAAACTCGTTACTGATGAGTCATTCGATTCTGAAGCATTAAGCTCTGAAATATTAAGTTCTGAAACGGCTAAGCTTACGCTTTCTGATATTACTCAGCATCCTTACCAACTGGTCAATGTATGGGCTTCATGGTGCGGAATATGTAAAACCGAGCACGCTTTTTTACTCGAACTGCAGAAGAAAGGCATTCCAATTGTGGGTCTCAATTATCGAGATAACCCTGGGGCAGCGCTCAATGTATTGTCCAACGATGGCAACCCATACTCAACTGTGATCAGTGATCCTCAAGGGAAGTTGGCTTTAGAGCTGGGCGTAATCGGTACTCCTGAGACGTATTTAGTCGATGCTGAAGGCCAAATAGTGAAGAAGTTGCTAGGTGTGATTAATGAATCGGTTTGGCGTAAAGAACTCGCTCACTATTTTAAAGGTACAAATGGATGATGAAGTTCCTACTCAACATAGTGCTCATACTTAGCGCTGCTATTGTCGTCAACTTCCCTGTATTAGCTGAGGATTTGTTTACGGCGAGTGATAAAGATACAAGCATTCAGGTAGAGTTATTTGAGTTTGAAAGCCCTAATCAACAACAGCGTGCTATTAGTTTGGCAAAATCGCTGCGCTGTCCACAATGTCAGAATCAAAATTTGATTGAGTCGAACTCTCCCATAGCAAAAGATTTACGCCTTGTTGTATTCAATATGGTGAAAGCAGGGAAGAGTAACAATGAAATCACTCAGTACATGACAGAAAGGTTTGGTGAATTTGTGCTTTATAAGCCAGCAATGAGTGTTTCAAACATATTACTTTGGTTGTTACCGAGCCTATTATTTCTTTTGTTTGTATATTTATCAGTAGCGAGTGTTAGGAATGACTCATAAAAATTGTGTATTACTGTTTACCAATTGAGCTGTATTTTGTAATATTAACGGATTATAAAGGCTAAGCACTGTTATATAAGGATGTGTTTGTGGATAACGTAATCTCAAATTTAAAAAAAGAGTTCTATACTCATGTCCGTTCTGATAAATGGGCAGAAAAATACAGTGCAAAGTCGAGCATCTCTACACTGACACAAGAAGAGTTAAGTGAATTAGAGAATGCTTGGGTGCAGCTTGTTATCTGGAAGCAAACTCAACTAAGCTGATCGTTCCGCAAAAAGTGTAGTCTTAGCCGCAATTGATTGATTTATAACCCCATGTTGGTCATCCCAACGTGGGGTTTTTTGTTACCCAGAAAATTAATTGTTATAATATAACAATTTGTACGTGGTCGACCTTGAAAAAAATTGTTAACAGCCTCATAGTGTCTATCATTAGATAGTTAGCTACAAAATATTGCCTAGACATATAGTGTAGTGTTGTTAAATACATCGAATTTTCAAGTGAGTATAGCTATGGCGGAAGTGCGTGCCAGAATAGATTTCAAAGTAGGGGTAACAAGCAGTATTGATGCTGAACTTCTGTCTTTTCATGGATTGAAAACAGATAAAGAGCATGTTGCTGTGATATTTAAATCAGCGGATAAGACACAAGACATACCTCTTGTTCGTATGCACTCTGAGTGCCTGACTGGTGATGTTTTTCATTCTTCTCGCTGTGACTGTGGTGAGCAGTTAGATGAAACCATCAGAATTATGGGTGAGACGGGGGGAGTGATTCTTTACTTACGCCAAGAAGGTCGTGGTATTGGTTTGTATAACAAAATCGATGCGTACCGTCTGCAAAGCGAAGGCATGAACACCT
>NZ_JBFRVX010000178.1:0-2002 GCF_041475345.1 Vibrio sp. 10N.222.48.A3
GTCCGTTGAATTCACCCAAATAAGTCCCTTTGAAACAGTCGCGGAAACGGTCGAACGCACTGCACGTTCAACGACCTGGCAGGAGATATCATTTTTTGGTGAGCTTTCGTGCCCAGCGGCGAAACGCTGGTCGCTGAACATCGATTTAGAGAGAGTTGGGCTTGAGTTTCGTTGTGCCATGAGGAGTTTCCTTTTTGTTTGAGTATCACTTTTATGGAGCCGCTTGGCTGTCCGGCAAGCGCTCATGGTTCTCAATAACAAGGGCGCGAAGCGTTCATATACCCTTGTTATTGGGGCTCTGAGCGAGCACGGTAAACAGCCTGCGAGCCCCATCAAATGATGCAAGTCGAAAGGGAAATCGGCACATAAGGCAACAAGCCCTTACTCGAACTTAATGGAGGTCAGTGAAATGAGTGAGGAGGTACGACGAACAGCAACGAGGAAGACTGACGAGGCGCAGGCGTTTAGGGTTGTACGATAGGAGCTTGTAGAGAAGCACCTTCTGGTGCGGCACGCAGTGGCTCACTAGGGTGATGCCAATCTAGGCCATAGATGAAAGCTCCAAGAGAAAGCCTTGCCCGAAGGATCACGCCTAAGGAAAGAGCACCTCATTATTTCTCACCCCACGTAAAAAACTAAGAAGCAATAAGCTAAGAGATAAGAAGCCAAGAATGAGGATTATTTAAATACATTTACCCGTCAGTAAGTCACTAGAATGGGTATATCGATACTGCCACCTTGCTCACTGTAACTCCCTTTTGAGAGCCAAAGGTCAGCGTCCCTTTTTCAAAACGAGCATTAATGGTCTCAAGCGCTCGATTAAGCTCTAACTTGTTAGAGTTAGCCCCAAATCAGTCAAGCCAGTTTCTAAGTTAATGTATATACGTCTATAAGTAAGGCAAACACTTGTCGTATTTTCCAGTAGGAATAAAAACAGATATCGTCCTTACCTCACTTTTTTGAGACCTCACCTTAGTCATCACTTCAGCGCTGTGATGTACTATTTCTCCAAATAGCACATCCGTTTCTCTTAATCGGTCCCGATAACTTAGTTCAACTGATTTACGCAACAAAGAAATATCAAAATCCTTTATACGTGGTGCGAGCCATGTAAATCCAAATCAAACGGTGATGAAAACCGTGCGGTGCTTTATTAAATTATTCATATGTGTGCTCTACCCTTTGCCACTTAGAGTAGTTATATCAAGATATTTAGTTATAGTGCGTTAATGACACAATGCCTTTCTAGCGTAAATCAATTTTAATTAAGCCAAGAAATTATTTACACCTTCGCAATAATTATTGGCTTTGTTGCGTAATTCAGTTTAGAAACAGAGTCTCCCCGTTTCTCATGCTTTTTAGTCAATACGACAAGTTTCAGGCATACCTAACCCAGTAAGCTTGTTCAACGGTTTTATCATCGCGTAAGTTTCACCCACCTGTGAATTGTAATTTCTTAAGCTCAATCGCCCTCCTAACAACTGTTTTACTCGATACATCACTGTTTCTGATAGTGAACGTCTGTGGTATCCATACCGCTCTTTCAAATACTTATTTGAGCCGTATAACTTCTGGCAACCCACGGCGAGATTTCGAGGGTGACCACGCTCCCAGAAGGCTGCTCCTTCTCTTGGGGGAATAAGCGCAACGGCTCGCTTAATCTTAATAGCAGCGTGGCACACTCTCGTGTCGTACGCGCCATCGCCAGACTCTACGCTTGCCATCCGTCTCGTGTTTTTTGACTTTTCATGAGTGCTGTCGTGATAGCTAAATCACTGAATCGACGTGGCCTACCGCGCTTATTCTGTTTGCTTTGCGCCCAACCGCTTATTGCCTCTTCATCAATCCAAAAAGTCAGAGAGCCACGGTTAATGAGCGATTGGTTGTATTGCTTCCTGTTGGTTGTTTTGTAACGAGGTTTAGACATAGAGCTACGAGAGAGAGTGGACGTAGCTGCTCATATCGTAGGTTCTTGATTTAGTTCCATTGAATTACGCAACAA
>NZ_JBFRVX010000179.1:0-2376 GCF_041475345.1 Vibrio sp. 10N.222.48.A3
CCATCATCAACAAGGATAGATGCGTAGAACTTACCTGTTTTACTCAATCTGACAGTAATACTTTTAACTTTACCTACAATTTCACGGTGAATGTTCGCCTCTACAGGTTTCATTTTCGGAAGCTTGCGGTACATATGCGACTTTAAATGTAGAGCTTTGTGGTTCGCAAAACGCACAACGCCAAACTGAGCTATTAAAAACTCAGATTGCTCTTACGTTGGGTAAATGCGTGCCTTAGTTGCTCTTAACACTCAAAATCCTTAACTGTATTCATGAACAGTCTTATATCAACTGCTTCGGGCTGTCTATCTTAAAGTGCTATCGCACTTTCGCCTTATCTCCCCGCCCTCAGAGCTGGCGAGGGTTTACGGCGTGATTGCTAAAAAATCAATTACTCCCAGGACTGTGAAAATTCTTGATCTTTAAAGGCAGCAGCGAGGCCTGTGACTTGTTGTAATCGTAGAACTTCATCTTTATCCATTCCCAATTCGTAACAAATTTTATGATTTGCCCATCCCATCTCTTTGAGTTGAATAATCAGATCTGCAATCAGTTCAACTTGGTGTGAGCCACGCGCCAGGTTATGGCGAACAGAAGTCGATATGCAATTTTCTTCAGGCAAATTAAGGACCACCGCGGGGATGTACCCCGTTAGGGTTTGCAGATCTGGGTGGTTCAATAATAATTGATAACGATGAAACCCATCGATGACAACGTATTTTTTGACCGAAGCATTCAAACGATTAACCAAAATAGGCATAGTTAAACCATTTTTCTCCATCGACGTTTTTAGGAGTTTGCTTTCTGGAGGCGCCATTTTATTTGGGTTGTATTGATTAGCTTCTATTTCATCAAGTGGGATCATTTCAACATGACAAGCTGGCGGTAAATCAGGAATAAGCTCGATGAGTACTTTGGCTGCTTTATTGTAAATTGCGACCTTATCAATGACTTGTTTGTCCGTGTTATTGATAGATTTCAACGGCTTCTTGGTGCGATGCTGATAAGCTAGAGTAGGTTCACTTTCCATTCGTATCACTCTTCTTCTCCATAGAGGGCATGGTATTGTTTTGCTAAGGACTTGTTGTACCCAAAAGAGAGTCCTCGGCACCAATAGTCATTTTTAATCAGTACTTTACAAATTCTTCTCCAACTAGGAACTTGCTTCCTAGATTCCAATTTACTCTCTGCGTAATCAGGGATGCAGGTCACTCCTTTTTGAGGACCGTTTTTACGCCACCACTGTAAGAACTTAAAAATTCGGTCTCGGTAATGTTTTTCTACATGTGGCGGCATGGTTTTCAGAAGGTATTTACTGTATTGCCGGTAGCTAAGCCCCGGTGGTAATTCAAAGCGATAATAACCAAGGATACGCCCCTGACTTTTTGAGTATCGAGCACCAAAGTTACATCCTTCTACTCTGGCAACTAATTTTTGCCAGGTATCAGGTTCTAATATTTGATATAGCCACAGCCCTTTTCTTTGCTCATCTCCAAAAGGTTGGCAAAGCCGCTGCTGTGAAAGAGGGACGCCGGCCTTATGCATTAAGTCGTAAATACGGTTGTAATCCCAACTAAAGCGGTAATTCGCAACCCAAATATCTTTAGTTTTCCAATCGTATAAGGGATAAGCCATATACACATCTGGCTGCATTTTAGTCGTCCAATATTTATCTGAAAATTTTTTTTTGGACCTATTTTTAATGGTATTGAAGCGATGTAAAGACTCATCAGCACGTATACCGATTAACACAGCGATTGGCTCACCCCTTTCCTTTTGGTACCAATGAGCAAACTTAAAAACAAAGTCTTCAAACTCCATCCCGTTTTGGAAAAAAGGGAATACATCCGGGTTTGAAATCACGCCTTTATGCGGTGGTCGGTCCCTGACCCATTGCGCTTCTTTAGCAGGATCCCAACAAAGCCATTTAGGTTGAAACTGTGAGATTGAATTCCTTAAGCTGAGCGGTAAACAAACCCAATAGGGGTTAATTTCTCCGTCCAGTACCATGCGCTCAATGAAGGCATGAGTTTCATGATACTGAGCTTCAAAGTCCACGATGAGTACATCGACAGGTAATCGACCACGCTTTTTCGCTTCTTGAATAGTCAGATTTAAAAGGACGCCAGAGTCTTTCCCTCCAGAGAAGGAGACATAGAAATGGTTAAAGTTGTCGAAAAGATAGCAAATTCTTTGTCGAGCGCCTTCAAGCACATTGTATTTTTGCTGAATTTTATCTCGAGAGAAATCGCCTTCTCTTCTTTTTTTATTGGCAATCATGATTTCCACAATGTCATTAACTACTCAAATAAAAATAAATAACTTTTGCATTTTTTATAAATTAATTATTAATAATTAATTTATTTATAAGGGCAA
>NZ_JBFRVX010000180.1:0-10347 GCF_041475345.1 Vibrio sp. 10N.222.48.A3
ACCATGTACCGCGCCAGCTTTCTTGTACGTGTCGTTGTAATGAGTCAGTGCTTCTAAAGCCGTGTAAATTTCAGATTGCTTAATTTTGGTCTGAGGCACTTGGTAATCTTCCAACTGCTTCATCACGTTACCAAACATGGTGCCCTGACCACAGCCAGAGGTCACCGTCTTCTTCTTAAGCGCTTGCTCAAGCTGGCTCGTATCTTCATTGGTAATGACCGCTGCAGAGCTGGTTTCCCAATCGATGATGATAGATTCAACTGCTTCAGGGTCAGAAAGGAAGCTTTGGTTCTTCAAATAACCCAAGACTAAAGATTCAGGACGCGAGCCGAGCGTCATCAGAGTTACGATCTCTTTCCAGTTCAACATGACGGTAAGAGGGCGTTCACAAGCGATCTGTTTGGTTAGCTTCTCACCATATTCATCAAACACTTCAACTTCGATTGTTTGAAGTGGGTTTTCACTAGTTTTTATTATGTTTGGTTTTACCACAGTCACGTCCTACTTAATGAGATAGCGATTTAAAGAGATAAGAAGTTAACAAGAGGGTCTAACGCCGATCTTGTTCATCGATTCTTTAACTCATGCTTAAAGCAAATCTTATTCCAAAATAACGGGTATTCAGGAAAACATGAAGCATTTGATTAAAATAGCGCAAAATATGGGAGTTCACCGAGTGGAGTTGTCTGAAATAACCAGTATCGACTAACGTTAAGTGACAACTTGATGACGAACATTGTAGATGCGCTATTGAAGTTAACCTGTATTGGCGTGTTTATTGCTTTATAGCGCTTATAGGATTGAGCTAAGTACAAAATGTCCTAAGCACATTCAGGCCAAAGAAAATCAATTGGGTGAAGTATGTCTGAGATAAAAGAATTCAAAGAACAATACGAAAAAACAGAAGCAGCTTGGCCAATAGGTGTCCAAAGAATAGAGAAAGAGATCAAAACAGGTATCTGGGTAACCACTCAATGGGAATTGAAGGGGTTTGAATTGTCACCAGAAGATGACGCCCCAGACGTTTGTTTACTTCAATTACATAAAGATGAACGTACAGACTATCGATTCAACCTAAGCTCTCAGCAACCTAAGCTTTTCTTAGTAATGGATAATGTCGATTCTGATGTTAAGCCCGTCATTCAGTTACTTACTGCCTCACAAACCGTTGCAGGGCAATACATGGACGGTGACAACCAAGTACTTTCCTACGACATTCCTTTGCCCGTACAGGCTTGGATGGAAGCATTCATCGGTCGTCATGGCGAGTTATTAGAAACAAGACGTAAGAAACGCAAAGGCGCGGGAAGATCAAATGGCAACTAACTTCTTTAGCCGTTGGTCTCAACGAAAGCTTGATGAATCCACTGACGAACCTTTGGAAGTAGAGCAAACATTGGAAGTACCAGCACTCACTCCCTCTGATTCTTCAGCTTCTGAGATTTCGCCTGCTGATCTTTCGTCTGAAATGGAAGCAGCAGCGCCTCAGTCTTTAGAGAGTGAAACTATAGAAATCAATGAAGAAGTTCATGTTGCTGACGTTCAAGATCCCGCACCAGAAGCCACTGAAGATTTGTCTGTTGCCCAATTATTGGTATCAGAAGCCTCTGAAAGCGTAAAAAAAGCCGCATTGCGTAAACTATTCCTCTCAGAAGAGTTCAACGTTCGTGATGGTTTAGATGATTACGACGACGATTACAGCAATTTGAAGTCTCTGTCTGAAGGAGTTGCAGAAACTCTTCGCGATTGGGTAAAAGACAAGACAGAAGAAGACACAGTAAACGAACCTGAACAAGTCGCTGATAATGAAGAAGAAACTTTGATTGATGAGGTTGATGACTCTATTAATGAAGCTGAAGAGACCGAGTCAGAACTCAGTGAAAGTGACGAAATTGCGGGTGAAGAAAAAGGACTGTATAAAAACACAGTGACTAATAATAAAGCTACAATGTCAGACGAAGCTGACCTGACAGAGATGGGACAAAATATACCACACAAATAATAGGTACATTTTGACTAAACACTCAATGAACCGCTTGCGACAAAATGTCCCAAGCGGTTTTTTTATACGTACAATAAACGCCACAAAGCATTAAAGCACTGATATATAAGAATTATTAAATTGGCATGGCATTTGCTAAATAACGTTCATTATCAACTTTTTTGTAGATAGACGAGTTCAGGGTCTAACGAATGGCACACTAGCTAAAGAGTTAGTTGTTAACGGATTACTCAGCAAGTTCTCTATCGCTTACTACAATGAAGGTTGAACAGATTATCCATGTCCATAGATGGAACTGAGCAATGCTTAAACAATTATTAGAACAAGCAACTTCAAATAACGCTAAAGCAAGACTGTATGCATTTGAAAATACAGTAGAGTTAACAAATCTGATTCCACCTACTGTTAGCTACGAAAGCGGCGGTAATACACTTGTTATTGGTCCAACTGCGATCATTGAAAGTGCTGCGGCGCAATTACCTCAATTAACGAGCTTAACCTTGTTGTCAACAGACGGCGAAAAGGGCACAAACCCAGAACTGTACTTCGCGAATTCGGTTCAAGTATCGGGTTTCCTCGGCACGTTTGAAGTCGTGATTGAGAGTAAAGGCACATCAAGCAACCTAGCGAAAGTCGCCATTAATCACGATTGTTTCGATGTTGTTCTAGACCTATGTCTGAACAGCTGCATGACAGAAGAAGTACCTGTTCCTGGTTATTACCCAGTAGGGCGAGGCTATCCAAAACTGGCGGAAGCACTGGAAGAGATTCCAACGCTAATGGGTACTTTTGATAAGCCTAAGTTTTTCCGTCTAGACACTGACCTTTGTGCACACAGTTCTCGTGGCGTAAAAGGCTGTGAGCGTTGTGTTGATGCTTGTCCTGCTGGCGCACTATCAAGTGAAGGCTCAGATAAGACAGGTCACAAGATCGAGATTAACCCTTACCTATGTCAGGGCGTTGGGACTTGTGCAACAAGCTGTCCTACAGAAGCGATTACCTATGCGCTTCCAAATCCTGACGATACGCAAAAGTTCATTGAACGTACGCTAGCCAATTATGAACATGCGGGCGGTCTGGATCCAATCGTACTTATCTGTAGCTCACGTCATGAAACTTACAACGTGATGGCTCTTAAAGCGCTACCAGATAACGTGATTCCAATCGTTGTTGAAGAATTGCCTTCTATTGGTATTGATACTTGGTTTGCAGCGTTAGTGAATGGCGCAACTCAGGTTCTGTTTGCTGCTTCTCGCTTTATGCCAGAAACCATCATTCGTGTCCTAAATAACGAAGTAGGGATCGCTCAAGAGTTACTAGACCAAATCGGTGTTCCAAAAGAAACCATCGATATCCTGTATTTAGAATCTCTACGTGAAGGGCCTCCAACACTGTGTGTTGATTCGTTCGATCTTGCACTTGGCGATCTTCAAGGCAATAAACGTCAACGCCTATTCACAGCACTTGATGCGATGTCTTCATCTCGTATTCCTGTTGAAAACATTGTAGAGCTCCCTTCGAATGCGCCATACGGCACGGTTTCTTGTGAAAGCAAAGATTGTACTTTGTGTATGAGCTGTGTGGCTGTGTGTCCAACACGTGCGCTGCATACCGATGGTGCCTCTCCATCACTTAAGTTTGTAGAGCAAGACTGTATTCAATGTGGTCTGTGTGAAAAGGCATGTCCTGAGAATGTTCTTACTCTGACTCCTCGTATGAATTGGGTGAAAGAAGAACGTCAGAAGGCTGTTGTGATTCATGAAGAGAAAGCAGCGGAATGTTTACGTTGCCATAAGCCATTCGCTCCACAGTCTATGATTGACATGTTACAGAACAAGTTACGCGGTCACTCTCATTTTTCAGATGAAACTGCGATTAATCGTATTGCGATGTGTGAAGACTGTCGTGTGGTGGACATGTTCGATTCAATGGCTCAAGACCCATTGAAACAATTGAAATACTAGGAGTTGGCCTTGGATACTAATTTGGATCAGGCACAAGAGCCTGAGCTCGTAAAAGAATTAAAGCAAGAACAGACACTAAGAACTGAAATCTATCTGGTTCTTTCTGCATTGTTTCGTAGCGCACCTTCTGAAGAGGTGATCAACTTTCTCAAGACGCTAGACATTGAAGCGTCTGAGAGTGCGATGCAAAAGGCTTGGATTGCGATTCAACAAGCCGCAACCGAATCAAACCGCGAAGCACTAGAAGATGAATATCAGAATCTTTTCATTGGCATTGGCCGCGGAGAGATTGTTCCATTTGGCTCTTGGCATAGAACTGGCGCCATGATGGAAAAACCCTTAGCAGAGATTCGTCATGACCTAGAGCTTTTAGGCATTGAACGTGATGATCAAGTGAAAGAACCAGAAGATCATATTGCTGCATTGTGTGAAGTAATGGCGATGCTAACCAATGAAGAAGACGCGCTTCAACAAGCCGTTTTCAATAAGCATCTTGGTCCTTGGTTTAACTCTTTTACGCGTCAGCTTGAAAGTGCAGAAAGTGCGAACTTCTACAAATCAGCAGCACAGCTGTGTGAAGCATTCCTAACGTTAGAGCAAGTGCGTTTTAGCGTTAATACAAAAAGCAGTAAACATAAATTAAAGATTGATGTGAAAAACGTCACTGATTACGAGTAATCGAGCAGTACGCGATTATATCGACAGAGGGGCATTAAGCCTCCAAAAAGATCTACCGCAAGGTAAGGAAGCAATGATGAAAGATAATAAAGAAATAAACACAAGCCGTAGGGACTTACTCAAAGGCTTAACGACTGCAGCCGTTGCTGGTGCCGTTGTCGCTGGTACAACGAAAGTGGCAACTGCTTCAGAAACGGTTGAAATGCCGAAAGAAGACATGAAGAAGACGGGCTATCGTGAAACGCAACACATTCGCGATTACTACGACACACTTTAGGAGATAACGGATGAAACTTGTCAAACGCTCCGATAGTGTGAGCAAAGAAACCAATCAACTGGGTGTGTCTCGACGTGCCTTCATGAAAAACACCTCATTAGCAGCTGGTGGCGCGGTAGTAGGCGCAAGTCTATTCGCTCCAGGCATGATGAAAAAGGCGCAAGCTAAATCAGTCGACCCAGAAGCGAAAACAGAAGTGAAACGCACTATCTGTTCTCACTGTTCTGTGGGTTGTGGTATCTACGCTGAAGTTCAAAATGGCGTATGGACAGGTCAAGAACCTGCATTCGATCACCCATTTAATGCTGGTGGACACTGCGCGAAAGGTGCAGCACTGCGTGAGCACGGCCACGGTGAACGTCGTCTTAAGTACCCAATGAAATTGGAAGGCGGTAAGTGGAAGAAGCTTTCTTGGGAACAAGCGATTGAAGAGATCGGTAACAAGGCGCTAGAACTTCGTAAAGAGTCTGGCCCTGATTCGGTTTACTTCCTAGGTAGTGCAAAACACAGTAACGAGCAAGCTTATGCATTCCGTAAGATGGCGTCTTTGTGGGGAACAAACAACGTTGACCACCAAGCACGTATTTGTCACTCAACCACAGTAGCCGGTGTTGCGAACACTTGGGGTTACGGTGCAATGACAAACTCGTTCAATGACATGCACAACTGTAAATCAATGCTGTTCATTGGTTCAAACCCTGCAGAAGCTCACCCAGTAGCAATGCAGCACATCCTAATCGCGAAAGAGAAGAACAACTGTAAGATCGTTGTTGCGGACCCTCGTCGTACGCGTACGGCTGCGAAATCTGATCACTATGTTTCTCTACGCCCGGGATCAGACGTTGCGTTTATCTGGGGTGTGCTATGGCATGTCTTTGCTAATAAATGGGAAGACAAAGAATTCATCCGCCAACGTGTATTTGGCATGGACGAGATCCGTGAAGAAGTCGCGAAGTGGAGCCCAGCAGAAGTTGAACGCGTGACAGGCGTAAGCGAAGAAGACGTTTACCACACAGCAAAACTGCTTTCTGAGAACCGTCCAGGTTGTATTGTTTGGTGTATGGGTGGTACTCAACACACGACGGGTAACAACAATACACGAGCTTACTGTGTACTTGAGCTCGCACTAGGTAACATCGGTAAATCAGGCGGCGGTGCAAACATCTTCCGTGGTCACGATAATGTACAAGGCGCAACTGACCTTGGCGTACTGTCTGACACACTTCCAGGTTACTACGGCTTGTCTGAAGGTTCTTGGCGCCACTGGTCTAAAGTTTGGGACATCGACTTTGACTGGGTGAAAGGACGTTTCGACGACAACGCATACGGCGGTCAAAAACCAATGAACAGTGCAGGTATTCCTGTATCTCGTTGGGTTGATGGCGTACTTGAAGACAAAGACAAGATCCGTCAGCGCGAAAACATCCGCGCGATGTTCTACTGGGGTCACGCGGTGAACTCTCAGACTCGTGGTCCAGAGATGAAGAAGGCGATGCAGAAGCTGGATATGATGGTTATCGTTGACCCATATCCAACAGTTGCAGCAGTAATGAACGATCGCACAGATGGCGTTTACTTGCTTCCAGCAACCACTCAATTTGAAACCTACGGCAGTGTAACGGCATCAAACCGTTCTCTACAGTGGCGCGACAAGGTTGTTGATCCTCTGTTCGAATCTAAGCCTGATCACGAAATCATGTACCTTCTTTCTAAGAAGCTTGGTTTCTCTGATCAACTGTTCAAAAACATCCGTGTTGAGAACAACCAACCATTGATTGAAGACATCACTCGTGAATTCAACAAAGGTATGTGGACGATCGGCTATACAGGTCAAAGCCCAGAACGTTTGAAAGAACACCAACAAAACTGGCACACGTTCCACAAAACAACGCTTGCTGCAGAAGGCGGCCCAGCGAATGGCGAGACTTACGGTCTTCCTTGGCCATGCTGGGGCAACCCAGAGATGAAACACCCAGGTACGCATATCCTTTACGATACGTCTAAACCGGTTGCTGAGGGCGGCGGTAACTTCCGTACTCGTTTCGGCGTCGAATTTGAAGGTCAAAGTCTATTGGCTGAAGACAGCTACTCAAAAGGCAGCGAAATCAAAGACGGTTACCCAGAATTCAGTGACAAACTGCTGAAACAACTGGGTTGGTGGGACGATCTAACCGCAGAAGAGAAAGCTTCAGCGGAAGGTAAGAACTGGAAGACTGACGTTTCTGGTGGTATCCAGCGTGTGGCTATCAAACACGGTTGTATCCCGTTTGGTAATGCGAAAGCGCGTGCGATTGTTTGGACATTCCCAGACCGCGTACCACTGCACCGTGAACCACTTTACACGCCACGTCGTGATCTTGTTGCAGACTACCCAACATGGGATGACAAGGAAGCAATCTTCCGTGTTCCTACGTTGTACAAATCAATTCAAGACCAAGACAAGTCTGCTGAATACCCAATCATTCTGACTTCTGGTCGTCTGGTTGAGTACGAAGGTGGTGGTGAAGAAACCCGTTCTAACCCTTGGCTAGCGGAACTACAACAAGAGATGTTTGTTGAAGTGAACCCGAAAGACGCAAACGACATTGGCTTTAAAGATGGTGATGATGTTTGGGTTGAAGGTGCTGAGAAAGGCCGCATCAAGGTGAAAGAGATGGTTACTCGTCGTGTTAAACCGGGTTTAGCGTTCTTGCCGTTCCACTTCGGTGGTAAGTTTGAAGGTGAAGACTTACGTTCTAAATACCCAGAAGGCTCTGATCCTTACGTTATTGGCGAAGCTGCCAATACAGCAACCACATATGGTTACGACCCTGTCACGTTGATGCAGGAAACGAAAGTAACCCTTTGTAATATTCGTAAAGCGTAAGGAGTCTTAAAATGGCTAGAATGAAATTTCTTTGTGACACCAAACGTTGTATCGAATGTAACGGTTGTGTCACTGCATGTAAGAATGAAAATGATGATGCTCTGGAATGGGGTATTCAACGTCGCCGCGTTGTCACATTGAACGATGGCGAACCGGGTGAAAACTCTATCTCAGTCGCATGTATGCACTGTACTGATGCCCCTTGTATGGCAGTTTGCCCAGCAGACTGTTTTGAACATACAGAAGACGGCATCGTACTTCACAATAAAGATCTGTGTATCGGTTGTGGTTACTGCTTGTTTGCTTGTCCGTTTGGCGCACCTCAATTTCCTAAACAGGAAGCCTTTGGTGAGCGCGGTAAAATGGACAAATGTACCTTCTGTGCTGGCGGTCCAGAAACAGAGCCAGGTTCTGTGGAAGAACGTCAGAAGTACGGTGCGAACCGTATTGCTGAAGGCAAGCTACCAATGTGTGCTTCTTTATGTTCAACCAAAGCACTGCTAGCGGGTGATGCAGAGAAAGTCTCTGATGTATTCCGTCAGCGTGTTGTTGAGCGTGGTGCGAAGGGTGCAGGCTGGACAGACGGCAATGACCTTTCTTACGATGCGATGAAGAGCTAGTTAGGAGAGACATATGCTTACAATGTTTAAGCGTCTCTTTCTTGTTGTGCTGCCAATGTTGGCAGCACTAACAATGCTGTCTCCTTTGAGTCATGCATCTGAGACAAACTCATCACAAACTCAATCGAGCTCTGCTGAAAGAGAAATCACACAACTTGCTGGCGCTGATTTTTGGCGACAAGTAAGAAACGGTGAAGAAGGTTACACCACATCTCAATCGGCTGAGCACGGTATGTTAATCAGTACGCCCGGGCAAACGTGGTACATATTGAAAGAGAAGTGGATGTCGCCAGCCGGTGCCGTCGCTATCTTTGGCAGTATTGCTTTCGTTACTTTAATGTACGTTGTGATTGGCCCATTAATGCTGAGTGCACCAAGAACGGGCCGTAAGATCAAACGTTGGTCGCGACTGGACCGCGCACTGCACTGGAGCATGGCGTTTACTTTCTTAACGCTCGCGTTCAGTGGTTTGATGTTGGTTTACGGCAAGCACTTTTTGAAGCCGTATATTCCAACTGACCTTTGGGGCTTTATCGTTCTATTGGCGAAGCAATACCACAACTACATCGGCCCGATTTTCTATGTGCTATTGATGGCTGTTCTTATCAAGTGGTGGCGCAAGTCGATCTTCAAAATGGTCGATATTCAGTGGTTCATCAAACTAGGCGGCATGGTAGGGAAACACAAAGGTTCTCATCCATCGGCAGAGTTTTCGAACGCGGGTGAAAAAGCGCTATTTTGGCTGCTTATCATTATGGGTAGTGTCGCAGCGATCAGTGGCTTGGTGTTAGATTTCCCAATCTTTGGCCAAACACGACGTGATATGGAGCTTTCGAACTTAGTTCACATGCTTGCTGCTCTGATCCTTATCTGTGGTTTTGTGTTCCACATCTATATTGGCTTGTTCGGTATGGAAGGCGCACTAGAAGGTATGGTAACAGGCGAAGTCGATGAAACCTGGGCTAAAGAACACCATGACCTTTGGTACAAAGAAGTGATGGAACAAGAGAAAAACGGCGTTGAACAAAGCGCTAACGTAGCAACAGAGAAAATGGAAGGGGTGAATAAGAATGAACAAACCTCATAAGGGTATTTGGGTTGCTTACATCCTAAGCTGCTTTACACCATTTACTTGTCTTCTCTCTGGTGTGATTGCCATTATCTACGCGGGCTATCGTTTAGATAAAGGCGAAGACGGCGAAGTAGTGGATACCCATTACTACGGCTTGATTCGCTCGTTCTTCTTGAACCTGACGTTTTTTGTTGTGCTTATCGTTACGGTAGCGACCTCTAACGGCGTGTTGATCGGTGTGAACGATTACTGGTATCAAAACCATATTATCGATGACATCGCTTACTACATTCCATATGTGGGCATGGTATTTGGTGGTGTGGCGATTGTGGTGTGGTTTATTCGTATGTATCAAGGCATGCAGCGTTTAAGTCAAAACCTACCGCAAAACCCGACAACAGGTCCAAACCTTTAAGCGTTTATATGTAAGCCGTTCGGGTTAACAAACTCGATAATAGCTCCTTTGCGATGAGTTAACTGTAATCAGCGAAAGACCTTAAAAGCCCTGTGATTCATTTCACTGGGCTTTTTGTCGTTTGGGCGCTAGGTAACTGATCTAATGCCTTATATTGACCGCATCAATATGGTGCAATTCCCACAATTGGTGCAATCAGTTATCGAATGTTTTCTCTCTCTGAGAACCAATAAAGTGCACCTAAGAAATTAACCACAAAGAATCAATAACTTAAAACCAAACTCTGTTGCACGTTTTTTGCGTAACCAAGTTGGAACGCATCTTGCGTTTACTGTTGAGTCTTTAATTAATTACGACATCAATTCGCACGGTTCTAGTGCAATTGAGACAAAGCTAAGGGAGAGAGCTTTAATGAGTCAAACGGTTAACCAAGTTCATAGCGCAGTACAGAGC
>NZ_JBFRVX010000181.1:0-470 GCF_041475345.1 Vibrio sp. 10N.222.48.A3
TCTAAGTTCTAAGTTCTAGCCTTCAACGTTTATCCATTGCCCACGAACAAAACGGAAGAAACCGAACGCTTCCGTTTTTATTTTCACGGCTCAAATACAAATAAGCAGCCAATTATTGATAACACCAAGATAAACAGCGATGTAACGCTCAAACCAGAGAGAAATCAGTGCGATTTCAGCACGAATCAAAACCATTTTTATTCTATACTCCTAAAGATAAGCTTTTCTTTTCATGGAAGAATAATGATATTACCTAGGATTTTAGCAATCGGACTCTATGCTTTATCAACACTGACTTACGCTGCTCCATGGCAGTTCGTAAAAAGTGAAGATGGCATCATCATTGATAAGAGACCTCACACTGAAGGCTTGGTAGAAATACGAGCACAAATGCAAACGCCCACCACTTATTCTGGTTTTTTGCTGTTATTGGAAGACAGCGCGAACGTGCCAAACTGGATAGATAACGT
>NZ_JBFRVX010000182.1:0-5635 GCF_041475345.1 Vibrio sp. 10N.222.48.A3
ATCATGGGGCAATCGGGCGTTCAAGGACTGGCAGCACTGTCAGTGATGACGCCGGTTGAATCTATCTCATTGAGTTTACTGATTGGCCTTTCGAATGCGGCAGCGGTTCTGGTGGGTAATCAACTTGGCGCAAAGAATAATGAAGCGGTTTATTACCAAGCGTTAGGCTTAACGATTTTGTGTTTCTTGACCAGTATCGTGGTCGCGATTTTTCTTTACTTCGTACAAACGCCAATACTGAATGCTTTTAGTGCACTGACGGAAGAAACCAGAGCCCTCTCAGAAAAGTTCATTCTAATTTTAAGCGTGGGTATTGTTATCCGATCGGTACCGCTGACTGTCATTGTTGGTGTGTTGAGAGCGGGCGGTGATGTGAAGTTCTGCCTTTATCAAGACCTGATTGCCCAATGGGTGATCGGTATTCCGCTCGCCGCGATTGCTGCTATCTATCTGAAGTTTCCACCTGAGTGGATATATCTGCTTTTCCTCACTGAAGAAGTGCTTAAGTGGGGTGGGTCGCTCTACCGCATGAAAACAAGAAAATGGATTAAAAACTTGATAGGAAATTGAAGTAGAGCGCATCAACCCCATCACTTTATCGTTGGTGTGTGATCTATCTTTCAAAATACTTCCTCCTAACAGGGAATTAGTGTAGATTCTCATTCCAAATTCTAACTAATGTGAGCTGTTTAATGTTAAAGCTGTCAGACCTGTGTAAAGGCTATGTCGATGGGGGGGAGTTTCACCCTGTTTTGCAAGGTGCTGAATTAACATTAAACCAAGGTGATCAGCTGGCATTAATGGGAGAAAGTGGCTCTGGTAAGAGTACTTTGCTGAATCTTATCGCGGGTTTAGACCTCGCCGATTCAGGTGAAATCGCTTTCCCTCACTTCGATATGCACGACTCGACCGAGCGTGACCGCACCGCTTATCGTAGAAACAACATCGGTCATATCTTCCAGCAATTCAACTTGCTACCAACGCTTAACATTGCCGACAACATCCGTTTTTGCCGCCAGTTAAAAGGTTTACCTGAAGATAAGGGGCTCTGGAGACAGATTCTTTCTGCTTTAGACCTGATGCCTTTGCTTGGTCGTTACCCTGAAGAAGCGTCTGGTGGTCAACAACAACGCGCAGCGATTGCTCGTGCTCTGTACATGGAACCTAAAATTCTGTTAGCCGATGAACCGACGGGAAGTTTAGATGAGCGTAATGCAGAAGCGGTGATGCGTTTGCTGACCTCTTTGGCCCGTCAATTAGAATGTACCTTATTGCTGGTGACACACAGTGAGAAAGTTGCATTGCATATGGATGGCAGAATTCGCCTACAAGGAGGGCAACTGCATGTTATGGCCCGTAGTTAAAGCGCTACTTGGTCACTATCGACGTTACCCACTTCAGATTATCTTGGTATGGCTTGGTTTAACCCTAGGCGTATCACTTTTGGTTGGTGTTACCGCTATCAACCAACACGCCAAGCAAAGTTATACGCATGGCGAAAAACTCTTTTCGAATCCTCTTCCTTACCGTATTCGACCAAAACATAACGCGAATAAAATCCCGCAAGGTTTTTACATTCAGCTTCGTCGTGAAGGCTTTCAGCAGTGTTCTCCTTTTGACCACCATAGTATCACTGATGAAAATGGTGCAAACTTTATGCTTATTGGCATAGACCCTGTTTCTATGCTTCAGCTTCAGCCTGGTGCTGCCCTAAAAGAACTCACCACGTTAGATCTCATGAAACCACCATATCCGATCCTAGTGAGTGATGATCTTGCTGAACATATGGAATGGAAGGATGGGGACTACATTCCACTGATGGATGGTTCAGAGCTAGGTCCAGTGGTAGTGGACCAAAATAACCTGATTAATGGTACAAGGTTGATTGCGGATATATCTTTGCTCCGAATGCTTAAACGCAGTGCAGGGCTTTCCGTGATTGCGTGTTCAGACATGTCTCCCGAGAAGTTTGAACGTCTTAAAAACATTTTGCCCAATGGTTTGACAATCTCTCGCAGCTCTAAAGCTGAGCTTGAGTCATTGACTAGCGCTTTCCACTTAAATCTAAAAGCGATGGGCATGCTGTCGTTTGTCGTTGGCTTGTTTATTTTCTATCAAGCGATGTCGCTGTCTTTCATTCAGCGCCAACCACTCGTCGGAATCTTGAGACAAACGGGTGTGTCTGGTTGGCAACTGACTAAAGCGCTTTGCTTAGAGTTA
Source organism: Vibrio sp. 10N.222.48.A3 (assembly GCF_041475345.1). Classification (NCBI taxonomy): domain Bacteria; kingdom Pseudomonadati; phylum Pseudomonadota; class Gammaproteobacteria; order Vibrionales; family Vibrionaceae; genus Vibrio; species Vibrio sp. 10N.222.48.A3. Next base: position 2,221 of record NZ_JBFRVX010000182.1, read on the forward strand.
TTGTTATTGGTTCTACTGAGCTGGATCTGCGGTAATGTATTCGGTGTCATGTTGGCAAACCAACTGTTACCTGCCGTTTCTTCGAGTTTAGGTGATCTTTACGATGCGAATGTGGGCTTAACCCTTAGCTGGAGTTGGCGTTGGAGTGGTTATAGCTTATTAATGGCGTTGCTTGGTGCATTCCTAGCGTGTGCATGGCCATTGGTTCGTTTGCTGAGGTCGCAACCGATTCGTTTGTCATCTCGTTTATCTTTGATGCGCTTTGCTGGCACTGAGTTTACTTGGCAAGCATTGATTGGTTGTGGTTTCTTGGTTGCAGCTGTCGCTGTGTATCAAGCCCCACAAACGCAAGAATCTGGTTTTGCGATTATTGCCCTGATGCTCGTCAGTGTGGCTTTGTTTACGCCTTTCTTGATGTGGAAGCTGTTCAACAGTTTGTCTTATTCACTGCGTTGGGTTCGTGCTCGCTGGTTCTTTGCGGATGCCGCTTCAAGCATGAGTTATCGTGGTGTGGCGACAATGGCGTTCATGCTAGCGTTAACAGCGAATATTGGTGTAGAAACCATGGTGGGTAGCTTTAGGGATACCACCGATAAATGGCTAACACAGCGCTTGGCTGCAGACCTTTACATCTACCCAACCAACAACGCCGCTGCACGTATGAGTAATTGGCTGTCAGAACAGCCTGAAGTCGATTCAGTTTGGTGGCGTTGGGAGAAAGATGTCGCTTCCCCTGTCGGAAGTACCCAGGTGGTCAGTACTGGTCCTTCTGAAGGAGAATTAGAAGCGCTGACGATCAAGTTAGGTATTCCGAATTACTGGTACCACCTGCATCATTCGAAAGGTGTGTTGATCAGTGAATCGATGTCTCTCAAGTTAGGGATTCGCCCAGGCGACTATATAGACCTTTATGACAGTCTTGGCTCTGGTTGGCAGGTTGTTGGTGTTTATTACGATTATGGCAACCCTTACCATCAAGTCATGATGTCACATCGAAACTGGCTATCTGGGTTTGCTGGACGCGGAAATGTCGGTCTAGGCGTCATACTCAAAGATGATGTCAATTCCGTAGGACTTCGAAGTCGATTGGAAAGCGTATTCAGGCTTGGATCTGAGCGTATTTTTGATAATAACAATATTCACAGTCAGGCGATGAGAGTGTTTGATAGAACATTCGCGATAGCTGATACATTGGGTAACATCACTTTGGTCATCGCGGTCTTCGGCATCTTTTTCGCGACGGTTGCGGGTGAAGTGTCTCGACAAAGGCATATTTCATTGCAACGTTGCTTAGGGGTCTCGGCAAAAGAGCTGATTTTTACAGGCAGCTTGCAGTTGTTTGTGTTCGGACTTATTTCTTCCTTGATTGCTATCCCGCTCGGATTGGCGTTAGCCAGCTTGATCGTCGATATTGTCATTAAGCAGTCTTTTGGGTGGTCACTCGAATTACAAGTGATTCCTTGGGACTATTTGCAGACATTTGCGTGGGCCATGGCAGCATTAATGTTAGCTGGTGCATTGCCAGTGATGAGAATGATTCGGAACACACCGATGAAATCACTGAGGGATGCGCTTTAATATGCTTCAACGAAATGGCTCAAAAAAACTCAGACACCGATTTGTTTCTGCTCTATTACTGATTGGTTTCTTTGGCACTATTTTAGGTGTCTGGGCTTACTATTCCTATTTTGTCGATGTTGGCGATAAGGGCGAGAATGAGGTTAATTCAGTACTTGTAAGTGAGCACTTCAATGTGTTTGAACCTGTATTGCCAGACCGAGGCGTTTCGTTGCCTCGTGATTTCCAGTTCCACCCAGAATTCCAGCATGAGTGGTGGCATTATTTTGCGTCTCTAAAAGGGGATGATGGGAAAAAGTACTCGGTACAGTGGAGCTTCTTTCGTATAGCAACTGACGAGAGAGAAACCTGGGGGTGGCAAAGCCCGCAGGTTTATATTTCAAATGTGGTAATTTCGTCTGAATCTAAGGTTTGGAAAGAGCAACGTTTGGCGCGTGGCGGCATTGGACAGGCGGGTATGACCAGTCATCCATTTAGAATTTGGATTGATAACTGGAACTGGCGTGCTCTGGGTAACACACCGTTTCCAGGTCGCCTTCAAGTACAAACCGATACGTTTGGCCTTGAACTCGACACTATTGCGAAAGGGCCATACGTGCTCAACGGCGATAACGGCTATCAGAAAAAGCACGACTTATTGCCTGTCGCGTCTTATAACTTCAGCGCTCCGTTTTTATCTTTGAGTGGGGTTTTGAATCTCGACGGTGTAACGAAAGAAGTCGAAGGTACTGCGTGGGTGCATAAAGAGTGGGGCAGTGGTTTACTCGGAGTCGGTCAGCAAGGCTGGGATTGGTTCGTGTTTAATCTCGATGACGGTACTGCACTGAGCATTAACCGCTATCGCCACAATCAACAATTGCCTTATGTTTTTGGAACATTGGCAACTCGTTCTGGCAAAGTGTATCAGCTAACGGACTCCGACATTTCTATCAAGCCATTACAGAATACGACGCTAATGAATGGTAGAAGAATGCCGCTCCAATGGATTATTAACGTGCCACAACACGATATCAATCTCACTACGCGTATCAAACGTAGGGATATGTGGCTGCCTTTTGTCATACCCTATTGGGAAGGGCCAATTATGGCGAGCGGAAGCCATGAAGCAACAGGCTTTATGCAGTTAACTGGCTACTAAAAAACACTTAAGGCTATAATTTGATAGCCTTTTTTTATGTTTGATATTCCGACAACCCTCGAATTATTTGTGCATACAGCCTTGGTGAACTCATCTATACTTAATTCATGGTGCATAACAACATTATGGAATATACGACGTATTGTTTAGTATTTGTAGGAAAAACCGAAGTTAAACATCCGAAGAAGTGATTATCTATCGATAGAGCTTGGATATAAACTCGTGGTTATTCTTTGTTATTCGTTTATTTAAATAATAAATATAAGGGCGAAATCATGACCGACGTCATCCGTGACTTCTTTAAATTGGAATCTGCTGGCGGCATCATACTAGTCATCGCTGCGGCGATCGCAATGTTTGTAGCAAACTCACCATTGAACGAAATGTACCAAGGGGTACTGCACAGCTATGTTCTTGGTATGTCTGTATCACACTGGATTAACGATGGCTTAATGGCTGTCTTCTTCCTTCTAATTGGCTTAGAAGTTAAGCGCGAACTGTTAGAAGGCGCATTAAAGTCTAAAGAGACAGCAATCTTCCCAGCTATCGCAGCGGTGGGTGGTATGCTAGCTCCTGCACTTATTTACGTGCTATTCAATTCAAGTAACCCTGAAGCGCTTCAAGGTTGGGCTATCCCAGCGGCAACTGATATCGCTTTCGCATTGGGCATCATGGCTCTTCTTGGTAACCGTGTACCGG